>NZ_JBXAWK010000063.1:0-32901 GCF_057291755.1 Kitasatospora sp. UYEF31 | reverse complement strand
GGCGGACAGCACAGCGAGGGCGCGCAGCGTCCCGAGCGCGCCCGGAGGGCGCGGCCCGACCGGGCGACGCGCGGGCGCCGAACAGCCCCGGAGCGCAGCGACGGGGATGTGAGGACGACGCCCGCGCTTGGAGCCCGGCGGACAGCACAGCGAGGGCGCGCAGCGTCCCGAGCGCGCCCGGAGGGCGCGGTTCGACCGGGCGACGCGCGGGCGCCGAGCGACGACTGAGCGCAGCGAAGGCGGCGTGAGGACGACGCCCGCGCTTGGAGCCCGGCATCAGAACAACCCGCGCTTGGAGCCCGGCATCAGAACAACCCGCGCTTGGAGCCCGGCATCAGAACAACCCGCGCTTGGAGCCCGGCATCAGAACAACCCGCGCCTGGAGCCCGGCATCAGCCCAGGTCCCCCGGCTCCGGCACCCCGTGGATGCGCGCCCAGGTCCTGGCCATCGCGATCCGGTCCACCGTCGTCGGGTGTGAGCCGAACAGCGTCGCCAGCACCGGGTTCGGCTCCAGGTTCGACTGGTTGGCCACCGCGAGGCGGCGCTGCATCTTCGCGAACGCCTCCGGGTCCTTGGTGAGGTCAAGCGCGTGCGCGTCGGCGCGGGCCTCCAGGCGGCGGCTGACGAGCATCTGCACAGGGCCGGAGAGCGTCGTCACCACGGCGAGCACCGCGAGCAGCAGTGCTAGCGAACGGGGGTCCCCCGCGCTGTCCGCCCCGGCCCGGCGCAGCAGCGGACGGGCCGTCACCAGCAGGCCGATGAGGCTGACGCCCGCGGCCAGGCCCGCGGCGCCGATGAGGGTCCCGTGCAGGACGTCGTCGCGTTTGGCGTGGCCGAGTTCGTGCGCGACGACGAGTTCGACCTCACGCTGGTCGGCCTGCTTGAGGAGCGTGTCGTACACGACGATGCGCCGGGACGGACCGAAGCCGGAGACGTACGCGTTGAGCGCGGTGGTGCGGCGGGAGGCGTCGGCGATGAGGACGTCCTTGACGGGGACCCCGTCCTGGTCGGCCAACTGCATCAGTTCGGTGCGCAGCGGTCCGGCGGGCATCGACTTGAAGTTGTTGAACAGTGGTTCGACGACGACCGGATAGACGAAGGACATCACGATGACCAGGAGCGCGCCGGTCCCGGCGGCGATGGGCCAGCCGGCCCGGGGCAGGGCCCGGATCAGGGCGTAGAGCCCCAGGAGTACGGCGAGCAGGACGCCGGTGGACAGCGCGAAGCTCTTGAGCGCGTCCAGGAGCCAGCCTCCCCAGCTCTGCACGGACAGCCCGTAGCGGCGGCTCACGCTCTCAGACCACGCGGAGACGGGCAGGGTCACGAGCCGGCCGGCCAGGGCCAGGGCGAGTCCGCCCAGGAGGAGCTGCCACACCCAGCCGCCGCCGAGCGGCCTGGCCGCGGCGTGGATGAGGCGGGCGCCCAGCGGGCTGAAGCCGAAGAGCAGGCTCACCACGAGGGACAGGGCCATCGCCAGGTAGGCCGGGGGCCGGGCGGCGCTTGACAGGGCGTGTCCGTGGGCGATCTCGGCGGCGGTGAAGTCGCGGGCGGCGTCGGCGTGGGCCGCGCCGCCGGGCGGCATGCCGGACAGGGGCCGCCAGGGGGTGGTGACGGCGATGGCGATGATCAGTACGAGTGCGGTGGCGGCCAGCAGCACCAGCAGGATGCGGCGGCCGGGGACCGCGTCGGCCCAGGAGGTCACAGGTTCTTCATCCCCGTCGTTTCAGCGGCTTCCGGCGCGGGAGCCGTAGCCGGCCCAGCGCCTGGTGGTTCTTCAGGACCCGGACGTGCGGTCATTTCAGCTGGGTCTTCACGTACGCGGTCCAGGTTTCGGTGAACGTGCCGGGAGTGGTCGCGAGCACGGTGCCCAGGGCCGCGGCGAGTGCGGTCTCCGGGGCGGGTGCGGGGGCGCCGGGGGCCGGTGCGGCGCCGAGCGTGCGGTAGAGCTCGACGAGCTTGGCCTGGCCCCACTCCGACGCGATCAGGCGGCAGGCGAGCCAGCCCATCTCGTAGGCCTGTGGGAGGTCGGTCTGGGTGGTCTCGAAGGCGGCTTCGTCCGGCAGTGCCCGCGGGACCTTGCCCGCGCGCACGTCGCGGCGCAGTTCGGGGGCGGCGCTGCGGACGGTCTGCCCGGAGTCGAGGTAGGCCACGTAGTCGGCGAAGCCCTCGGACAGCCAGGTGGGGGTCCAGGCGCGGGTGTGGGCACGGCTCGCGACGTGGCTGATCTCGTGGACCATCACGACGCGGCGTTCGGCGTTGCCCAGTTGGCGGAAGGCGTCGGGGTTGACGATGACCCGGTCGGCGGCGGCCGCGTCGACGGCGGCGCCGCGCTCGCCGGTGGTGACGGCGGCGATCCGGGCGTACTTCTGCGCGTCGGCGTCCAGGAGCCTGGCCATCTGCAACTGGTCCGCGGGCACGATGACCAGTGCCTTCCCGGCCCACTGGCCGCCCCAGACGGCGGTGACCTCGGGGACCGCGCTGTCGGCGTCCCGCTGGAAGCCGCGCAGTGTGCCGGGGTCGCCGATGCCGAGCACGGTGCTGCGCGCGCCCTGGAGGACGGTGACCTTCCCCAGGTCCCACAGCTGGGTGCCGCCGGTGTGCCCGGAGGTGGTGCCGTCGTCGGTCGCGGTGAGGTACCACGCGCCGCCGCGCAGGACGAAGGTCGGGAACTCCTTGGTGCGGACCGGGACGGGGTCGTACCCGGTGACGCGGTACGTGAGGTCGACCTCCGCGGTGAGGTACGGAGTGCCGCCCAGGGCCGCCTGCCGCTGTTCGGGCAGCGGGAAGGCGTCGGAGGCCGTGAGCTCGTACTCCCAGGACGTGAACGGCACCTGGGCCGCGTTGTCGAAGACCGAAGTCTGGGCCGTACGGAAGGCCGCCGCGGCCGGCGCGGGGTCCAGGGTGGCCAGGAAGGCGGGTCTGTCCTTCGTGCGGAAGGCTTCGGCGCGACGTTCGAGGAGTGCGCCGACGGCGGTGCGGCGGGCGTTGGCGTGCTGCTCCGCGGTGCCGGCGCCCGGCCCGGCGGGGTTCTGCGCGCCCTGGTGCCCCGGTGCCTGGGCGGTGGCCCGCGGCCGGCTGCCGGAGCCGCTGTGGACGACCGTGTAGGCGATCACGAACTGGAGCAGCGCGCAGACGGCGACCAACGGCAGCAGCCACCGGGGCCCGGCCCGGCGGACTCGGCCGGCCGATCTCTGCTCGCTCACGGACCTGATCGTACGAGACGGTCCGGAGCGGAGCGCACCGAACACCGCAGGAACAGCCGGGCGGTCCCGGGCGCGGCGCACCGGGCCGCGCGGGAACGCCCGGACGACCCCGGCCGGCGTGGACCGGGGTCGTTCAGTGCGCTGTGCGGACGGGCGGAACCCGCGGTCAGCCCGTGGTGCGGCCGGTGGAACCCGTCAGCCGACGCGGACGACCTTCGAGACCGGCATCGAGTTGACCGGCGCGTAGCGCACGGTCGTGCCGGTGCGCGGCGCGTGGATGATCTGGCCGTTGCCGACGTACATGCCGATGTGCGTCGCGCCGCCGTAGTAGATGACCAGGTCACCGGGCTGCGCGTCGGCGAGGGGGACCGTACGGCCCGCGCCGCCCTGGCCCTGCGAGGTGCGCGGCAGCGAGAGTCCGGCCTGCTTCCACGCCCAGCCCGTCAGGCCGGAGCAGTCGAAGGAGCCGGGGCCTGTGGCGCCCCAGACGTAGGGCTTACCGAGCGCCTGCTTGACTGCCGCCACAGCCGCCGCGGCCCGGCCGCTGACGGGGACGTTGACGTCCTTCTGGGAGTCGCCGCCCTTGTCCGCGTCGGCCTTGGGCACGGCCGGCTCGCGGTTCGCGCCGTCCCTGGAGGCGCGTCCGGCGTCCTCGCCGTGGCCCTCCTGGGCGAGCAACTGCTCGCGCTCGGCGTCGCTGAGGGTGTTGAGCAGTTCCTGGGCCTTGCGGAGCTTGCCCTCGACCTCGTTCTTCTTGTCGGTGAGGTGCTTGCGGGTGCTCTCGAGCTGGCTCAGCTTGGCGGCGGCCTCGGAGCGTTCCTGGGACAGGGCGCGCTTGCGGTCCCGCAGCTGGCTGAGTGTCTGGGCCTGCTGGGAGCTGACCTGGTCGAGGGCCGCGGCCTTCTGGAGGTACTGCCCGGGGTTCTCCGACAGCATCAGGCGCAGCGTCGGGTCCAGGCCGCCGCTGCGGTACTGCGCCGCGGCGATGGCACCCATGTCGCCCTGGAGTGCGGCGAGGCCTGACTGCTCGTCGGCGATGCGCTGCTGGACGTGCTGGACGTCCTGCTGGAGCTGCTGGTGCTTCTCCTCGTAGCCGTTGTAGTCCTCGGTCGCCACTTCGGCCTCGTGCTGCAGATCGTTGATCTGCTGCTTGACCTGCTGCTTGGTGGGCGCCGGGTCGGCGTGGGACACGTTGGGGGCGAACACCACAGCGGTTGCCGCTGCGGCGGTGAGCACGCTCACCCGGGTCTTGCTCGGCTTCTTGAGCCGGCGGTGGGACGCCACGAAGGCGGCACTCCTTCTTCCACGGCCGCCTACCGGGTTAGCTGTCGGGTTCGAGCCGGAAGATCAGCTCTACGGCCCGTGGTGCGGGCCGATTCACCCCATGGGGATCGGGTCCCCGGTTCCTTGGATGTCACCCCGATTGACACCTGCTGGATTCGGCGGGAGCCTCCGCCGCCACCCTGGCTGGGTGACTGATTGCGCGGTTGCTCGACCGCCGACACTAACCACGGTCCAAGATCGCTTCAAATCATTCGCCGGAATTAACCCCCGAGAGGGCCGGAAATCACCCGGAATCAGTGACGCGGGGTATCGAACAAACCACTCGTTGTTCATATTTTCTGCTTGCGTGAAACGTTTTTGCACAATGCCGCACAACCGTTCCGGAAGTCCCGGGATTGCGGGACCTCAGCCCTTCCCGATAACCCGATATCAGAGGAGATGCCTGGTCGGAGGCCATCCGAAGGGTCCGGCGCGGGTGCGCGCCGGGCGCGTTACCGCACCCCGCCGGGGTTCCACCAGGCCCGTCCAGGAGTGTTCATGTGGGATTCGCCACACTGTTGATTTCAAAAATCTCCGGAACATACGGAACCGCTCATTCGTCCCGGCCGTCCGGCGCGTCCGGAGTAGCGGACCCGGCGGACCGTCCCGTAGTCGCGCAGCCCGGTTCAGCCCCGGGCCAGGCGGCGGAGCAGCATCATCGACAGGACGGGGCGCGCGCCCGCGCGGCGCACACCGTCGGCCACCTCGCGGTCGGTGGACACCACGATCACCGGGCGGCCCGGCGGCTCCGCCCGGACCAGCGCCCTGATCAGGTCGTCCGCCGTCTGCCCCGGCTTGCTGAACCGCACCCGCACGCCCCGCGGCGGCGCGAGCAGCACCGGGGTGGACAGCTCCGCGCCGTCGAACACGCAGGTGATCTCGGCGCCCGTCTGCGCCGCCAGGATCGCCAGGCCGCCCAGGAGCCTGGCCCGCTGCTCGGCGAGCGGCAGGGTGGGGTAGCCGGTCTTGGTGACGTTGTAGCCGTCGATGACCAGGTGCGCCTGCGGCAGGTGGAGCAGTTGGTCGAGCAGCACCGGGTCGTCGTCGCTGGTCCCCCGCTGGGGGATGTCGAGGACCGAGTGCGCGACCGGGGAGACCGCGTCCACTGTGTCGGCCGGCCTGACTGTCACCGGCGGCAGCGCCAGCTCCCGGCGCAGCCCCTGCGCGGCCTCCAGAACCGTGTCCAGGAGCAGTCTGATCCGGGTGTCCTCCAGGTGGCGGCCCTCGCGGGCGGCCTTGCGCCCGGCCTCCAGCTCTCCTTCGACCTGGGCGAGGCGGGCCCGCAGCCTGCGGGCCTCCTTCTCGGTGGTGGACACCACCTGCCCGGTGCCCTTCTGGATCTCGTCCAGTTCCACTTGCAGCAGCTTGGCCTGCTTCTCCGCGTGCTTGGCGGTGCCCTGGAAGCCGCGGATCTGCCGGCGCAACTGGTCGGCCTCCTTGCGGACGGCCTCCAGTTCGGTGCGCAGACCGTCGAGTTCGGCCCGGGAGGAGGAGCGCAGCGCGGCCAGTTCCTTCTCCAGGCGTTCGATGGTGGCGACGGCCTCCGAGTCGGCGTGGTCGGCGGCGGCCTTGACCGCGGCGTCGCCGGCGGCGGCCACGATCCCAACCCAGCCGTCCGGGCGCAGCAGGTAGGCCGCGGCGGCCACGTCCAGCGGGTCGGCGGCGGCCGGTACAGTGCCGGCGTCCAGCGCCTGCGCGAGGTCGGGCAGCGCGGCGCGGACGCGGTCCGCTATACGGCCGCGGAACACCGCGTCACCCTCCAGGGCGGCGGCCAGCGGGGTGGCGGCGAGCTTGGCGCGCTTGGCGGGCGTGAAGCGGGCCAGCCGACGCAGCGGCAGCGGGATCTCTTCGACGGGCATGGTGCCGACCGCGTCTGCGGCGATGCCCACGACGCGCTGGCGCACCCCTTCGGGCAGCGGGCCCGTCCTGGGTTCGTCTGCTGCGCTGGTCACTGTTCCTCCGCCGTCCTGGTGCGCTCAGCCTGCCGCGCTCTGTCCACTGCTCCGCTGTGACACCCCGTGCCTTCCTGACCACCTACCCATTGATCATGGCGTGTTTCCACCCGAAAGTGGACCTGCCACCCTGAATTTCCAGGATGCGGCAGGTCCACTCGGTGGCCGGTCGGGGTCGTCCGCCCGGCTCTACCCGGCGTCGGGCTTCGGCACCAGCTCCACCGAGCCGGTCGCGTTGCACCAGCGGCAGCGGACGGATTCGATGTTGTCCTCCAGCACTTCGCGCTCCTCGACCTTCGGCTCGCCGGCGAGGTCCAGGTGGACGAACTCCACCGCGCGGGTGGTGCGGGTCACGTCGAACCGGGTCAGGTTGCCGCACAGTGAGCAGCGCCACCGGGTGTCCTGGGACGGGGCGGGCAGCGACATGCGCGTTCCTCTCTGGTGCACCCGCAGGGGGCGGGGCCACGGGGCCGGCGCACCCGCGCGGGGTCGGTATGGGGGTGTGTCGGGGCGGAACCGTACCGTCCAGTCCTATGGACAGCACGATGCCCGGCGATCCGGGCCACGACGGCTCGGCCCCGCCGGACAGTACCGCCCTGGACGGGGCCGGGCGAAACCCGCCCGCGGGTCAGGACCCGGCGCGCGCTGCGCCGGTGGAGCACCAGGTGTTCGTCGTCGTGGACGTCGAGACGACGGGCCTCGACCCGGAGTGCGAGCGGATCACCGAGATCGCGGCGGTGCGGGTGCGCGGCGACGAGGTGCTGGCCGAGTTCGCCTCACTGGTGGAACCGGGCGTTCCGATACCGGCGTTCATCACCACCCTGACGGGGATCTCCGATTCGACGGTGTCCGGGGCGCCGCCGCTGCGCCTGGTGCTGCCGGCGTTCCTCGACTTCGCCCGCGACGGCGTCCTGGTGGCGCACAACGCCCCGTTCGACACGGCGTTCCTGCGGGCCGCGTGCCGGGCCTGCGGGCTGGACTGGCCGGAGTTCACGGTGGTGGACACCCTGACGCTGGCGCGGGGTGTCCTGGAGCCGGGCGAGGTGCGGAACAACAGACTGGTGACCCTGGCCGCGCACTTCGAGTCCCCGGCCCCGCCGGCGCACCGGGCTGCGTCGGACTGCCGGGCCACGGTGCATGTGCTGCGCGGCCTGCTGGCGCGGCTGCACGAGGCGGGGGTCCACGACCTGCGCGGCCTGGTGGAGCGGTCCACTCCGGCTGCCGGAAAGCCCCATTAGGCCGTACGGATGACCGTGCCCCGTCCACCGGGCCGTGGTCCCGCCTTCGGGTGACGATCGTTGGATGCTGATCCCCGTACACGACGTGAACCCGGTACGGCGGACTCCTGTGGTCACGTACGCCCTGATCGCGGCGAACGTGCTGGTGTTCCTGCTCAGTCCGCTGTCCGGGTTCGGGCGTGGCGGGGACGCCCCGCACCCGCAGCAGCAGGTGTGCGCCGAATCGCAATACTACTACCGGTACGGCGCGATCCCCCGGGAACTGATGTCGGGCAGGCCGCTGGCCGGCACCCCGGAGCTGGTGCGGACCCAGTCGGGGCCGCCGGTGAAGTGCGGTCGCACCGACACGTCGGACAAGTCGCCGGTGCTGTCCGTGCTGTTCGCGATGTTCATGCACGGCGGCTGGCTGCACCTGATCGGCAACATGCTCTACCTGTACGTCTTCGGGAACAACGTCGAGGACCGCATGGGCCGGGTCCGGTTCACGCTGTTCTACCTGGTCTCGGGCTACGTGGCGACGTACGGTTTCGCCCTGACCGACCCGAAGTCGGCGCAGCCGCTGGTGGGCGCGTCCGGTGCGGTGTCGGCGGTCCTGGGCGCGTACCTCTTCCTGTACCCCAGGGCCCGGGTGACCTCGCTGGTGCCCCTGCTGTTGTTCCTCCCGCTGCGCTTCCCGGCGTGGCTGGTGCTCGGGGTGTACTTCGTCCTCCAGTGGCTGTACTTCCGCGGCATCGGGGTGAGCGGCGACGCGGACATCGCCTACTCGGCGCACGTCGTGGGGTTCGTCCTCGGCTTCGCCTACGCCTGGCTGCTGTACCGGCGGCGCGGCCCGGCGGCACCGGTCGCGGCACCGGTCGCAGAGCTGGACACAGCTGCCCCGTCGGCCGTACCGCCGTCCGGATAGGCTCGTGCCGACACCCCGTCAGTGTGCGAAAGGATTCCCCGTGATCACCGCGATCGTGCAGGTCAAGGCAGCCGTCGACCGCATCCCCGAGATCGCCGAGGCGATCACCGCGATCGACGGGGTCAGCGAGGTGTACTCGGTCACCGGCGAGTTCGACCTGGTCGTCATGGTGCGGGTGCCGCACCACAACGACCTGGCGGAGGTCATCCCGGGGAGGGTCAACAAGGTCCCGGGCGTCGAGCACACGGCGACGCACATCGCGTTCCGTACGTATTCGAAGCACGACCTCGACGCGGCGTTCGCCATCGGGCTGGACGACGGCGTCTGAGGAATCCGTACGCCTCCGGTCTGTTCCGCCGTAGCGCCCGGAAGCCGGGCGCTGCGGCACAAGGTCAGGAACCGTCAGACCGGCAGCTTCGTGGTGTCCCGGGGGTCGCCGACGGCGATACAGCGGCCGCCCTCGACCGCGTACTCCCAGCGGGGCCCACGCTCCACGAGTTCCGTGACAGCCGCCACGAAGCGGTCGATGTGCTCCACGGGGGTGCCCGCGCCGAAGCTCACCCGGATGGCGTTGAGGTTCAGTTCACCGTCGGGCGCGTCCGGCGCCCCGCACTCCCCGGGCTGGTCGGCCCGGCCGCCGAGCAGGCGGCGCACCAGCGGGTGCGCGCAGAACAGCCCGTCGCGCACACCGATGCCGTATTCGGCCGACAGTGCGGCGGCGAACCGTGAGCTGTTCCAGTCGTCGACCACGAAGGACAGGACGCCCACCCGGTCCGAGTCCGGGCCGAAGAGTTCGAGCGTACGGACTTCAGGCACTGCGGCGAGTCCCGCGCGCAGCCGGGAGAGCAGTTGCGCCTCCCGGGCCGCCAGCTCGTCCTGACCGGCCTCCTGGAGGGCCTTGCACGCGGAGGCCAGCGCGTAGGCGCCGATCACGTTCGGCGAGCCGGCCTCGTGCCGGGCCGGGCCCTGGTTCCACTCCACCGAGTCGAGGGTGACCTTCTTCGACGCGCCGCCGCCGGCCAGGTACGGCTCGGCCGCGTCCAGCCAGTCGGCGCGTCCGGCGAGCACGCCCGCGCCGAACGGGGCGTACATCTTGTGCCCCGAGACGGCGATCCAGTCCACGTCGAGGTCCTTGACGGACACCCGGTGGTGGGGGGCGAGCTGGGCGGCGTCCAGGACGATCCGCGCACCGTGCCTGTGGGCGACGGCGGTGAGTTCGGCGACCGGGAAGATCTCGCCGGTGACGTTGGACGCCCCGGTCACGCAGACCAGGCGCGGACCGTGGCCGGCCTGGGCGAGCGCGGCGTCGAGGGTGGCGACGGCCTCGGCGGGGCTGGCGGGGGCGGGCAGGTACGAGACACCGGAGTCGCGCCGCCACGGCAGCAGCGCGGCGTGGTGCTCGGACTCGAACACGAACACCCGGGTGCCGGCGGGCAGGATGTCGGCGAGCAGGTTCAGCGAGTCGGTGGTGCCGCGGGTGAACAGCAGCGTGTCGTCTTCGCGGCAGCCGAGGAAACCGGCGACGGTCCGGCGGCTCTGCTCGTACAGGTCGGTGGACAGCTGCGAGAGGTAGCCGGCGCCGCGGTGCACGCTGCCGTAGTACGGCAGGTAGGCGGCCACGTCGTCCCACACCCGCTGGAGGGCGGGGGCGCTGGCGCCGTAGTCGAGCGCGGCGTACTGCACGGTGCCGCCGGTGACCAGCGGCACCTCGATGTCGCGTCCGGCGACCGCGAGCGGCGCGGCGATGGTGCCGGTGTCAGAACAGGGAACGGCCGTTTCGGCGTACGACGACATACGTCACTCCAGGGTTCTTACTGGACCCCTGGCGCCTGGCCGGAGAGGCTTTCAGCGACACTGCCGTCTGGTTCGTCCTGCCCAGGGCAACGCTAAGGGTCCGCGCTTGCCGTATGCGTCTTCGCACACAGCCTGGTCGTCACCCGGGGGCACCCCGCCGCGGAGGGAGGGTTGCCGGACAGCCAGCCGGGGCCTTGAAAACTGTCACTCGTGACCTGCATGGATTATCGACAGACCGGATCTTCTGTCGCAACCCTGTTCCCCTGTGTCCCGCATTCTGGGACCGGCGTCCCACCACGACACCTGATCCCGATTCAGGACAAACCCCCGGTTTGCCGCCCCCACGGAAGAGGACCCCTTCCGTACCCCTCAGGAGGGTACGGAAGGGGTCCGCGGTTCCCTGTCCCGTGCTTCAGTAGGCGCGGGTCACTTCCACCCAGCGGTCCAGGGCCGCCCGGGCCCGGCCGGAGTCGATGGCCTCCGCCGCCCGCTCCATGCCGCCGGCCAACTGCTGGGTGAGCGATCCGGCGCCGTCCCCGAGGGTCGCCAGCGCGGCGGCCGAGTTCAGCACCACAGCGTCGCGTACGGCCCCCTTCTCCCCGTCCAGGAGACGCCGGGCCACGTCGGCGTTGTAGGCCGCGTCAGCGCCGCGCAGGGCCTCGATCGGGACCAGCGGGATCCCCAGGTCGCGCGGGTCGAGGCGGTCTTCCCGGATCTCCCCGTCGCGCACGATCCACACCTGCGAGGTGGTGGTGACGGTCAGTTCGTCCAGACCGTCGTCGCCGCGGAACACCAGCGCGCTCGCACCGCGGTCGGCGAGCACTCCGGCGACGATCGGGGCCATCCGCAGATCGGCCACCCCGATCGCGTTGTGCATGGCACGGGCCGGGTTGGTGAGCGGGCCGAGGAAGTTGAACGTCGTCGGTACGCCGAGTTCCCGGCGGGCCTGCGCGGCGTGCCGCAGCGCGGGGTGGAAGCGCTGCGCGAAGCACAGGCTCAGGCCGGTCTCCACCGCGGTCGTACGGACCTGCTCCGGCGTCAGGTCGAGCACCACCCCGAGCGCTTCGAGCACGTCGGCCGAGCCGCTGGCCGAGGAGGCCGCCCGGTTCCCGTGCTTGACCACGGTCTCGCCGCAGCCCGCGACGACGATCGCGGACATGGTGGAGATGTTGACCGTCTTGGCCCGGTCGCCGCCGGTGCCGACGACGTCCACGATCCGCCCGGGGACGGTGATCGTGGTCGCGTGCGCGTACATCGCCTCGACCAGCCCGGAGACCTCGTCGACCGTCTCGCCCTTGGCGCGCAGCGCCACGATGAACCCGGCGACCTGCACCGGCGTGGCCGCCCCTGACATGACCTGGTCCATCGCCCATGCGGTGGCCTGGGTCGGCAGGTCCTGACCGCGCATCAGCGCGGACAGTATCCCCGGCCAGGAACGGACCTGCTCGAGGTCGTTGCCGGTCATCGCGCGATGGCCGCCCATGGTCCGCTCCTTTTCCCGTCATACGTCATTACGAGGACGGCAAGAGCTTATTCATCCGATGCCGGGCGCCGGGCGCGGGCGTCATCCTCCCGTCCCCGTCCCCGTCGCCAGCGCTCCGGGGCCCGCGCGTCGCCCGGAAGGACCGTGCCCTCCGGACGCGCTCCGGGACGCTTCGCGCCCATCGCTCCGCGGGTGCGGCTCCGTCAGGCGGGGGTGAGGCCCGCCGCGCGCCTGCGCAGCAGGTCGGCCGCGGCCCCGGCGAGCACCATCGGGTCCAGCGGGTGCGCCACGGCCGCGTCGGCGCGGCACCAGGTGGCCAGCCAGTCGTCCTGCGGGCGGCCGACGAGGACCAGCACCGGCGGGCACTGGTAGATCTCGTCCTTGAGCTGCCGGCAGATGCCCATACCGCCGACGGGGGTCGCCTCGCCGTCGAGGACCACCAGGTCGATGCCCCCCTTGTCCATGGCGGCGATGACCACGGGCTCGGTGGCGCACTCGAAGTACTCGACCGCCGGCACGTCGGCGGCGGGGCGGCGGCCGAGGGCCAGGATGACCTTCTGCCGGGTGTTGCGGTCGTCGCTGTAGACGAGGACCTTCACGCTGTCGCCGCCGTGCTGGTCACTGCTGTGCGCCATTGCCCACCTGTCCGGGTCGAAAATAGGACTCCACGGAATGTGACGCGGACAACATTAGGGCATCAGGGGCGCCGGTAGGCCAAAGATCGCGACAGAGCGAAGCGGCACCCCCGTCAGGCGACAGAGCGAAGCGAGGGAGCGCGTCCGGCGGACGCGGCCTGACCGGGCGACGCGTCGGCGCCGAGCGGCTCCGGAGCGAAGCGACGGCGGGGGCACCTCCCGGACGGAGTCCAAGGGAGGGAGTCCAAGGGAGGGAGGAAAACGCCGACGCTTGGAGCCCGGCATCAGATCAGCGCAGGATTTCCCAGGCTTCCGCGTCGCCGCCCAGGCGCTGGGCCAGTCCGGCCATGCGGCTGCGCTCGCGGGACAGTTCGAGGCCGTCAGGCTTCTGCTGCCGGGAGACGCCGGTCAGGCCGCCGGGGAGGGCCCGGATCGTCCAGCCGTCCCCGGCGAGGATCCGGCCGGCCTCCGCGACCGCGTCGGCGTCCGGGAGCCGCAGGAGATAGCGGACGACGTACGGACCGGCTTCCGGGTCGTGTCCGGCCGCGGTCAGCCGGCCGACGACGGCGGAGTCGGCGACCGCGGGGTCCGCGCAGGACTCCAGGACGGTCAGCGTCCCGTCGTCCACGATCGGCGGCACCGCACGGCGGCGCGTGAACAGTCGGCCGAAGACCACCGCGTCACTTCTCCCCGGACGGCGCCGACGGCTCCGTCGTCACCCGTTCGGCCGAGTCGGTGTCACTCGTACGGCTGGAGTCATCCGTACGGCCCACTCCGTCCCCGCCGGATCCGGCGGCGGAAGCCGCTCCGTCCGCACCGGCCAGACGTGCCGCACGGGCCGTACGACCGGCCTCGATGAGCTCCAGGCGGTCCAGTCTGCGGTCCTCCCGCCTGGCCTCGCGCTCGGACTGTTTCACCCATTGGAAGAAGAGGGTCATGAACATGATCAAGCCGATGATGTCGCCGCTGGACCACAGGATTCCGCCGGCCGTCTCCTGGTCGGAGGCGATCGACGCGCCCCAGGTCCGGCCCAGGTCGTGGTACCAGTCTCCGGCGATCAGGTCCTTCGAACTCATGATCGCGATGCCCAGCCAGGCGTGGAACGGCAGCGTCACGAAGGCCGCGAGCATCCGCATCGGGAACGACACGCGCGGCATCGGATCGATTCCCAGGAGCGTCCAGAACCACAGGCAGCCGATCATCACGAAGTGCACGTGGTTCAGGTCGTGCAGGAACGAGTTGTTCAGCGTGGCTTCGTACCAGGGCGTGAAATACAACACGAACGGGTTGAGTACGAAGATGAATCCGGCGACCACCGGGAACGTGAAAACCTTCGCGATCCGGCTGTGGAGCACCGAGTTCAGGCGCTTGCTCCACTTCCGGGGGAGCGTGCGCAGGGCCAGCGTGATCGGCGCGCCCAGGGCCAGGAAGATCGGCGTGACCATGCTGAGCACCATGTGCTGGACCATATGGACGCTGAGCAGAACCGTGTCGTACGCGGCCAGCGCGGACTCGGTCGCGATCAGGAAAGTGCCCAGGCCCAGGCCCAGGAACGAGAACGTACGCCAGGGCGACCAGGGGTTGCCGCCGGCCTTCAGCTTGTGCACGCCGTAGAGGTAGAGGCCGCCGAACAGCAGCGCCACCAGGATCGGCAGGGGTTCGAACACCCAGCCGGTCAGGAGCCTTATCGGGGTCAGTTGGGGCGGGATGTTCCCTGGTGTCGCATGTGCCAGGTACAGATCCGGGCCACTCGCAGTGCCGGTCACGGAACCAAAGCCTAGACCTGACACGTTCACCCTAAGTTGCCCCCCGAAGTGTGGCCGGTTTCCGCGACCGCAATAATGGCGGCCGTGGCGACAGCAACTTCTGTAGAGGCAGGGCCGGCACCCGGAGCGCACAGCGCCGTGCAGCGGCCCGATTTGGTCAGCATTGGCACGATCGTCTGGTTGGCGTCGGAGCTGATGTTCTTCGCGGCATTGTTCGCGATGTATTTCACGATTCGCTCGGTGCAAGGAGCCGAGGTCTGGGCCCATGGGGCCGGTGAGTTGAACGTACCGTTCTCGGCGGTCAACACCACGATCCTGGTGCTTTCCTCACTGACCTGTCAGCTCGGCGTCTTCGCGGCCGAGCGCGGGGACGTCAAGAAGCTCCGCTCGTGGTTCGTGATCACGTTCATCATGGGCGCGGTCTTCGTCGGCGGTCAGGTCTACGAGTACACCGAACTCGTCAAGGAGGGGCTCACGCTCTCGTCCTCGGCGTACGGCACGGTGTTCTACCTGACCACAGGCTTCCACGGCATGCACGTGACGGGCGGTCTCATCGCCTTCCTGCTTGTTCTCGGCCGGACGTACGCCGCTCGGCGGTTCACGCACGAGCAGGCGACGAGCGCGATCGTCGTGTCGTACTACTGGCACTTCGTGGACGTGGTGTGGATCGGTCTCTTCGCGACGATCTACGTCATCCAGTAGCCGACCACCGACCCAACACGTAGACAGACCGGGGTTTTTCGTGAAAAAGCTCTCAGCACGACGGCGCCACCCCCTAGCCGCGCTCGTCGTCCTCCTCTTCGCGCTCGCGGTCACCGGGGGTCTTTACGCCGCGTTCTCGCCGGGCAAGGCCCAGGCCGAGAACGGCAACACCTCGATCGCGATCGAAGAGGGCAAGAAGCTGTACCTCAGCGGCTGCTCCAGCTGCCACGGCCTGAACGCCGACGGCGGCTCCGACGGCGTCTCCCTCCAGGGTGTGGGCGCCGCGGCCGTCGACTTCCAGGTCGCGACCGGCCGGATGCCCGCACAGCAGCCCGGCGCCCAGATGCCGCGCAAGCCCTCGGTGTACACCCAGGCGCAGATCGACCAGCTCGCGGCGTACATCGGTTCCTTCGGCGGCCCCGCCAAGCCGGAGGCGAAGCTCTACACCCCGGACGAGAAGCTGATCGCCCAGGGTGGCGAGCTGTTCCGTACGAACTGCTCGCAGTGCCACAACTTCTCCGGCGCGGGCGGTGCCCTGACCGAGGGCAAGTTCGCTCCGCCGCTGAAGGGCGTGGACCCCAAGCACATGTACGAGGCCATGCTCACCGGCCCGCAGAGCATGCCGTCCTTCCCGGACGCGTCGATGCCGGAGGAGCAGAAGAAGGCCATCGTCACGTACGTGGAACACACCACTAAGAACGACTCGAACCCCGGCGGTCTGGCCCTTGGCAATCTCGGGCCGGTCTCCGAGGGTCTGTTCGTGTGGATCTTCGCTCTCGGCGCCCTGATCCTGAGCGCCGTCTGGATCGCCGCCCGGACCTCCAAGGCCAGGACCAAGTGAGTAGCCAAGACATGTCAGAAGAAGTGCTTCCCCAGGTGCACGCACCTGGCGGCGGCGTAGCGACGACGGACGATCCGTTCGCCGATCCTGGCCTGCCCCCGCACGAGCCGCGACGCACGGACATCGACGAGAAGGCGGCCGACAAGGCCGAGCGCCAGGTGGCGTTCCTCTTCATCGTGTCGATGGTCGCGACGGTCGGCTTCATCGCCGCTTACGTCGGCATCGACAAAGACAAGATCATCAGTGTCTTCTACCTGGGCAATGTCAACGCGCAGAACCTCGCGCTCGGCATGACCCTGGGCGTGGCCCTGTTCTGCATCGGCGCCGGCGCCGTGCACTGGGCCCGCACGCTGATGTCGGACGTCGAGCTCGTCGACGAGCGGCACCCCGCGGCCTCCGACCCGGACGCCCGCGAGACGGCCATCCGCGGCTTCATCGAGGGCGCTGAGGACAGCGCCATCGGCCGTCGCCCGCTGATCCGCCGCACCCTCATCGGTGCGCTGGCCCTGGTGCCGCTGTCCGGTGTGGTGCTGCTGCGCGACCTGGGCCCGCTGCCCGGGACGAAGCTGCGGCACACCGCCTGGAAGCCCGGCATGAAGCTCATCAACGAGGCGACCGGCAGGCCGCTGCGCCCCGAGATGATCGTCAAGGGCGCGCTGACCATGGCGCGCCCGCCCGGCCTGGCGAAGAAGGGCGAGGACGGTGCCGAGCTCGAGCACGGTCTCGTCCACCCGGCCGAGGAGAACTTCCTGGAGGAGATGGGCAAGGCCGCCATCCTCCTCGTCCGTCTGGAGCCCCGGGACATCAAGTCCAAGCGTGAGTTCGAGTGGGGCCACGAGGGCATCGTGGCGTACTCGAAGATCTGCACCCACGTGGGCTGCCCGATCGGTCTGTACGAGCAGCAGACGCACCACCTGCTGTGCCCGTGTCACCAGTCCACCTTCGACCTGGCCGACAACGGCAAGGTCGTCTTCGGCCCGGCCGCGCGTTCGCTGCCGCAGCTGCGGATCCAGGTGGACGCCGACGGCGACCTGGCCGCGATGCACGACTTCGTCGAGCCGGTCGGCCCGAGCTTCTGGGAGCGTGGCTGACCATGAGCGCCCACACCAAGACCGCACACTCCACCAGCACGGAGCCGCGGCCGATCAAGAACGACCACCCGGGCGTCAAGACCGCGGACTACTTCGACGAGCGCCTGGGGATCTACGGCCTCGCCAAGAAGAACATCCGCAAGGTCTTCCCGGACCACTGGTCGTTCATGCTCGGTGAAGTCGCGATGTACAGCTTCGTCATCCTGCTGCTGACCGGCGTATGGCTGTCGCTGTTCTTCAAGCCCAGCATGATGGAAGTCGTCTACAACGGCTCCTACACACCGCTCCAGGGCATCCCGATGTCCGAGGCGTACAAGTCGTCGCTCGACATCAGCTTCGACATCCGCGGTGGTCTGCTCATGCGGCAGATCCACCACTGGTCGGCGCTGATCTTCGTCGCCGCCCTGTTCGTCCACATGTTCCGCATCTTCTTCACCGGTGCCTTCCGTAAGCCGCGCGAGATCAACTGGCTGTTCGGGTTCCTGCTCCTGGTGCTGGCGATGGTGAACGGCTTCACCGGCTACTCGCTCCCCGACGACCTGCTGTCGGGTACGGGTCTGCGCATCGCCAACGGCGTCATCCTGGCGGTGCCGCTGGTCGGCACCTACCTCCAGTTCTTCCTGTTCGGCAGTGAGTTCCCCGGCCACGACATCGTGCCGCGGCTGTTCACCGTCCACGTACTGCTGGTCCCGGCGATCATGGTCGGTCTGCTGACCGTCCACCTGGTCCTGGTCTTCTACCACAAGCACACCCAGTTCCCCGGTGCCGGACGCACCGAGAAGAACGTCGTGGGCGCACCGCTGATGCCGGTGTACGTGGCGAAGGCCGGCGGGTTCTTCTTCGTGGTCTTCGGCATCATCGCGGCGATCTCCGCACTGGTGCAGATCAACCCGATCTGGGCGTACGGTCCGTACCACCCGGGTCAGATCACCGCCGGTTCGCAGCCCGACTGGTACATCGGCTTCCTGGAAGGCTCCCTGCGGCTCATGCCGAACTGGGAGTGGAACATCTGGGGCCACACTCTCAGCTTCAACGTGCTGATCCCGTCGGCGATCCTGCCGGGTGTCCTGTTCATGGGCATCGCCGCGTACCCGTGGCTCGAAGCGTGGATCACCGGCGACAAGCGCGAGCACCACATCCTGGACCGCCCGCGCAACGTCCCGACCCGCACCGGTATCGGTGTGGCCTGGATCGTGGCGTACGGCGTGCTGTGGGTCTGCGGTGGAAACGACGTCATCGCGACGCACTTCCACCTGTCGATCAACACGATCACCTGGATCGGCCGGGTCATGTTCTTCGTCGGCCCGGTGCTGGCCTACATGGCCACCGTCCGGATCGCCAAGGGCCTCCAGCGGCGGGACCGCGACAAGGTCCTGCACGGCCGCGAGAGCGGTGTCATCAAGAAGCTTCCGCACGGCGAGTTCATCGAGATCCACGAACCGCTCGACCAGGAGCAGATGCACATCCTCACCTCGCACGAGCAGCACCAGCCGGTGGCGCTCGAGCCGGCCGTGGACGAGAACGGCGTGGCGAAGAAGACCAGCCTCGGCCAGAAGCTGCGGGCGAAGCTCGCGAAGGGCTACTTCGGCGACCAGATCGAGAAGCCGACCGCCGAGGAGTACAAGGAGATCACCGAGGGCCACGGTCACCACTGACCGCCTCACGGTCCCGGTGGCACCACTTGCTGACGCCACATCAGCACGGCAAGGCACGGCGCGATAGGTACAGAGCAGGGCCCCACCGGAGGAATCCGGTGGGGCCCTGCTCCTTTCCCGTTCATGTGCGCGCCGCGAGCTGCGCCTCCACCGTCTCCAGGAGTGTCAGCGCGTTGCGGGCGTACGCCGACCGGCCGATGAGGAGTTTCCGCTCCTCGTCGCTGACGCGGGTGTCACCTTCCCCGTTGTCCGGCTGCACGACGAACAGCTTGGTGTGCGCGAGGTCGAGGCGCTGGTTCAGCCCGCGGGCCTCGTCCCGCCACCGGTGGAGCACGAGCACCAGGTCCTGGTCGCGCACCTCGTCCAGGCTGCGCCCGACCAGCGCCGAATCCACCGCCGAGGTCAGCATCCGGGGCATGATCCGGATCCCGCCGCCGCGGACGCCGCCCGCCGCGCTGATCTCCTCCAGGGCCCCGCGGTTGGTCCGGATCTCCGCGAGGAGGGCCTGGAGTGCGCCGGAGCGGCGCGCCTGGACCGCGAGCCTGCGCTGGTCGGACTCGTGTCTGCGCTGCTCCGCGATGCCGAGCAGGGCCCCCAACAGGGCCAGCGCGTTGACCGCGGGTTCGATGCGGTGCGGCGCGTCCGCGCCGGCCGCGATCCACCAGACGCCCAGGACCACCGCTGCGGCCATGCTTCCGTACGCGACCGTCCACAGCAGCTGCCGCAGACCGATCCGGCGCCCCGTCATTCCCCGCCTCCGCCGGAGGTGTCCGGGAAGATGTTGCGCGTCCCCGTCCCGCCGTCGCGTTCCTGCGCCCCGCGCAGCAGCATCAACTGCATGCCGAACGGCGGCGGCGGCGACTGCGTGGCACTGAACTCGTACCGCGTCTGCGACTCCCGCCCGTCGCCGGACGGGATCGTCTCAAGCCCGGCGTCGAGCAGCAGCTGGGCCACACCTTCGTCGCAGTACTTCCGGGTGATGTGCAGCAGGATCCGCTCGCCGCTGCGGAACGTCACCTGGTCCCGGTCCGGCAGGGTCATGCACAGGTCCTCGGACCGGCCGTTGCGGTAGGACATGTCCACCCGGAGCGCCCGGCCCCCGTGCGCCAGGCCGAGGCCGGGTTCGACGCTGCCGTCGAAGTCGAGCCAGTCGCGGTGTATCGGCAGGTCCGTGTAGCTCAGCAGGGGGCTGAGCACGAACTCCCGGAACATCACGCTGTTCCAGTACTCGGCGGCGGCCTCGACCGCGTGCTCCTGGGCCAGGGCCGCGGTGGTGGACAGTTCGAGCAGGAGCAGGTCCTGCTCGCGGATCAGCAGCTTCCGGATGTCCGCCAGCACCCGGAGGTCGTCCGGGTGGTTCGCCAGTTCGTTGCTGAGCATGGAGTAGAGCACCGGCTGGGCGCCGAACAGCCCCTCCACGAACTGCCGGAGCGCCGCCAGGTTCCCGGGCACGGAGATGTCCATCTGCACCCCGGCCAGTTTGGCGGCGTTGACCGCCCGGGTGTTCACCGCCCGCCGTGCGTCCAGGCGCAGCAGCTCCGCGCTCGCGTCCACGCTGACGTACTCCATCCCCGCCTCGCCGCGGTCCCGTTCGACCGCGGACAGCAGGCTGCGGTCCTTCGTCCCGGTCCCGGTGCCGAGGCTGATGTAGACCCCGAACTGCGGGCCCACATGTCTTTTGACCTTCTGCCAGCTGCGCGCGAAGCCGGCGATGCTCTCCCGCATCACGAGGTAGAAGGGGTCGGCGCGGGCCCGTTCCCAGGCGACCGCCAGGCCGATCCCCCAGGTCTTCGCGCCCGCCGGCAGGCACTTGCCCGCACCGTCCCCCATGCGTCCGCGCAGGGCGCTGGTCACCTGGGCGAGGCGGTCCGACTGGTCCTCGCCCACGGCGGTGAGCGACCACCGCAGATCACTGTGGGCGATGTAGTGCGCCACCCGTTCGGGGAGGCAGGGCTCGAACGGTCCGGGTTCCACTGACATGGGCGTCCCCTTGGGTTGTCGCGGCCGACTTGTGGTATCTCCGGGGTTCCCGGAACGCACGGGACCGGAACGGCCGGGTCCCGGCTTCAGTGAGATCCGGGGGAAGTGCCTCACCCGGGTCAGGAGTTCAGCAGCGGTGCAGACCCGCTCAAGGGGTGGTCGCGCAACCCGTACCCGCTGCAGGGTCACGCCTGGCCAGGACCAGGTCCATTCCGAAGCGGGAGTTCCCGTGCCCGGCTGGGGTGAAGTCCGAGCCCGCGTCGGTGAGTTTGAGGAATTCGCAGTCGGTCAGGATGTCGGCGAACCCGTCCCGCAGGTACTTGCGGGTCGTGTAGAGCCGGATGGTGTCGTCCGGCTGGAAGGTCATCGTGCCGCGGTCAGGCAGCGTCACCCGCGCCGCGTCCGGCTGCTGGTTCTGGTAGATCAACCGCACCCGCAGCGCCCGTTCGCCCTCGACCGAGCCGGAGAACGGGATCTGGTCGGGCCGGATCCGGATGTCGGTGCGGTGGTGGAGCGTACTGGTCACGAACGCCCGGAGGGGCTCGCGTCGATGGTCTTGCTGATCCGCTCGATCAGATGCCCGGCCGCCGGTTAGCGCATCGCGCCCCCACGAGTGCGAACGTCGGATTCGTCGCGACGACCTTAGTCCCGGCGAAGCAATGATCGCCAGGATGGAGAGCTCAGATGTGGATGCGCGATCCATCGCATCAGAGATCTCCAAGCCGTCAGGCCTAGTGATTCCCAACCCGGGAACACTGAACCCTGACGAAACAGCCACCCCCCAGGTGGGTTTCAGGAAGTCCAGTGGTCGCTAGGCAGGTTTGCCGACCTTCATCACCCCGCCCAGGCTCCCCGCCGCCCACTCCGCCCACGGGACGTTCCACTCGCCGAAGCCGTTGCCGGTCACTTCCATGGACTTGCGGGCACCGGTGTTCACGACCTTCACCACGTCGCCGACGTCGGCCAGGCCGTAGAACCAGCGGGCGTTCGCGGTGCTCATGCCGACGCAGCCGTGGCTGACGTTCGCCTGGCCCTGGGAGCCGACGGACCAGGGCGCGGCGTGCAGGTACTCGCCACTCCAGGTGGCCCGGACGGCCCAGTCCACGTCCAGGTCGTACGATTCGGAACTGCCTTCGGGGATGCCGATCGTCGCGCCGGCCATCCGGACGTGACGCTCCTTGCCGAGCACCACCTTGGTGCCGGACCTGGTCGTGAAGCCGGGCTTGCCGGTGGTCACCGGGACGGTCCGCAGCACTTCGCCGTTGCGCTCGACGGTCATCTCGTGCGCCCCCGCGTCAACGGTCGCGACGAGGGCCGCGCCGGTGCTGAACGCGTGTGTGCCGCCCGCCGCGCCGTAGACCCCGTCGCCCATGGGCAGGCCGACCAGGTCGGTGGCCACGGTGATCCTGGAGTCCGCGGCCCAGAAGTCGGCGGGACGGAACAGCGCGGTCTTGCCGTCGGTCCAGTGCCAGGCGCCCTGGGTGGGCTTGGTCGAGGTGACGGTGAGCCTGCGTTCGACGGCTGTACGGATGGACTTGTCGTCAGGGACCGCCGCGTCGAAGGTGACGGTCAGCGGCATGCCGACGCCCACGGTGGCGCCGTCCGCCGGGACCACCGCCTTGACCGCGGTCACCTTCTTCGGGGTGAGCGTGGTGAAGACGGTCCTGTGGGTCACGGGCCGCCCCTGCGGGTCCACGGCGGCGGCGGTGAGGGTGTAGGCCGTGCCGTAGCGCAGCGGCGTGCGGCTGATCCATGAGCCGCCGCCGGGGCTCTGCCGCCCGTCCAGCGGCTTGCCGTCGGGACCGGCCAGGGTGACCGCGGTCAGCCGTCCGGCCCCCGCGCCGACGCTGACCGGCTCGTCGGGGGCGACGGCCGCGCTGCCGTCCGCCGGAGTGGAGAGGAACGCGACGGTGCCCGTGGTCCGTCCGGCGGAGTCCCCGGACTCCCAGAACGGTGTGCAGCCCGCCGCGGCGGCCAGGAGGGCGGCCACGGCGGCACCGGCGGCACGGCGGATCCCCCGCCGCCGGCGCTCCTGGGAACGGGCCGCGGAGAGCGCCGTGGAACGTGCTGTGGGGCAGGCCCCGGGAGTCGTGGAGACCCCGTCGCCCTGCTGGTGCTCCACTGTCACGCCCGACCTCCCGCCCGACAGCCCCCACTGCGGGTGGCTGCGTGCCCGGGCACCCGACCGGCCCGACGCTCAACGAGGTCGAGTATCGCCCGCTTCGATCATTTTTTTGCGTGTATACACGCATTTTGTCGACGATTGCACACTTCAGGGTGACGGGAACGCGCCGGAGGCCGGCCCCGACAGGGCCGGCCTCCGGTTCAATACCGCTCAAGCGACCGCGTCAGGAGGTCGCAGCCGCCTTCGGCGTGCCGTCCGCGTTCAGCGCGGACCCCTTGACCCATTCGTCCCAGGTCAGGTTCCAGGCCCCGAAGCCGTTGCCGGTCTTGAGCCTCTTCTCCGTACCGTTGACGACCTCGACCGGGTCACCGGCCATCGCCTGCTTGTAGAAGACGCCGGCGTTGGACGTGCTCATGCCGATGCAGCCGTGGCTGTCGTTGAGCACGCCGAACTTGCCCTCGTTCCACGGTGCGGCGTGCGCGTAGGTGCCCGAGTTGCTCAGGTGCACCGCGTACCGCACGTTCTTCATGTTGTAGGCGTCGCCGAGACCGACAGTCTCGGAGTTCATGTCGATGCCGTCCTGCTTGTCCAGGACCACCATCGTGCCGGTCCAGGTCGCGAACGACGGCCCGCCGGCGGACACCGGCAGTTTGTGGACCTGCTGGCCGTCCTGGGTGATCGTCAACTGTTTGGTCATCAGGTCGACCACCGACACCGAGGACCGGCCGATCGTAAAGTCGATCTTCTTGTCCTGTTTGCCGTACAGCCCCGGGCCGGCCTTGGCCCCGTTGAGGTGCGCCTCGAAGGTCACCTTCGTGCCGGTCTTCCAGTACTCCTTGGGACGGAAGTCCGCGCGTTCACTGCCGTCGTTGTCGGTGACCCAGCTCCACGAGCCCTCGACCGCCGGCTCGGCGGTCACCTTGAGGTTCTTCTGGACGGCGGCCTTGTCCTTGACCGGCTTGGTGAACTTCACCGAGACGACCGTGCCGACACCCACGGTGTCGCCCTGCTCGAACGGGGTGAAGTCGGCGGAGAAGGTCTTGTCCGCCTCGACCGTGGTGAAGGTGGACTGGCCCGTCGTCTCGGCCCCGTCGGCGTTCGCCGCCTTCGCGTTGACCGTGTAGGTCACGCCGTTGAGCAGCGGGACCTTCGGTATCCACTTGGCGCCGTCGGAGCTGACCTCTCCCGCGATAGCACCGCCCTTGGCGTCGGTGACCGTCACCTGGGTGACCTTGCCGCCGGTCGCGGTGACCGCGAGCGCGCCCTCGGTCTCCACTTTCTTCGCCCCGGCCGCCGGGGTTACGGCGACCTGCGCCGGCGCCGCGGCCGACTTGCCGCCCGGCTTGGGCGTGCCGGGCCCGCCGTTGGCCGCCGCCGGGCCGACCTTGTCCCCGTCGCCGCCTGACGAGCAGGCGGCGATCAGCATGAGCGGCGCTACGACCAACCCCGCCACGGCACGCCGGACGCCCCTGTTCCTGCGCGTTACTCCGTCGTACCGGCTCACGCGGGTCCCCTCCCCTGTTTCCACCGCACGTTTCCCGTGCTGTTCTCCCACAGCGTCCGCCGGGCGGGCACACCCCCGCTCCACCGGATCTTTACTACCCACTCCGACGCACCGTCGCGACATGGGGTTTCACGTACCTGATGACCTGTCACGAAACCGTGACAGTCGGCAGCCCGCGGCCCCTCCTCCCGAGGGGGTCGCGCCGGTCCTCCGCAATCCGGGACTCCGGCCTTATCCCGGGACTATCCGGACACGGGCCCGAAGACGGCGCAAGGCCGGCCACCACGGGGGTGACCGGCCTGCGTCGACTTCTCTAGCACTGTGCCGCTCAGGTCCGGAAGACTACCGGACCCTTGTATCAGGTTCATCAGGAGATCTGTGAACAGACCGTCAGTAGCGACGGTCCTTCCACATGTAGAACTCGAAGACCCAGCCGAACACACCGATGATGACCAGCGGTACGGCGAACAGGGCCAGCCACCAGCCGAAGATGACACCCAGGAACAGCAGGGCGCAACCGGAGGCGAGCAGCAGCGGCTGCCAGCTGTGCGGGGCGTAGAAGCCGAGCTCGCCGGCGTCGTCCGCCGGCTCCGCCACCTCGTTGTCCTGCGGCAGGATGTCCATCCGGCGGGCGGTGAACCAGAGGTAGTAGCCGATCATGACGGCCAGACCGAAGGTCAGCGCCAGGGCCGTCGTGCCGGTCGGGTCCTTGGACCAGAGCCAGTAGACGACCGTCGTCGGCAGCAGGAAGACCGCGACGATCGAGAGGATCGCACCTGTCGACTTCATCAGGCGTCGCCCTCCTTTGCGCCCTTGGCACCGGCGTCAACGCCGACCAGGGAGGCCTTCTCGTCCGTCAGGTAGTCCAGCGCGGCGATCTCCGGGTGGTGGAGGTCGAAGGCCGGGGATTCGGAGCGAATCCGCGGGATGCTGGTGAAGTTGTGCCGCGGCGGCGGGCAGGACGTCGCCCACTCGAGCGAGCGGCCGTAGCCCCACGGGTCGTCCACGGTGATCTTCTTGCCGTACTTGTGCGTCTTCCAGACGTTGTACAGGAACGGCAGCATCGAGGCGCCCAGGAGGAACGAGCCGATGGTGGAGATCGTGTTCAGCGTGGTGAAGCCGTCGCTGTCGAGGTAGTCCGCGTAACGCCGCGGCATGCCCTCGGCACCGAGCCAGTGCTGCACCAGGAACGTGGTGTGGAAGCCGATGAAGAGCGTCCAGAAGGTGATCTTGCCCAGGCGTTCGTCCAGCATCTTGCCGGTGAACTTCGGCCACCAGAAGTGGAAGCCGGCGAACATCGCGAACACCACGGTGCCGAACACCACGTAGTGGAAGTGCGCCACCACGAAGTACGAGTCGGAGACGTGGAAGTCCAGCGGCGGCGAAGCCAGGATCACACCGGTCAGACCGCCGAAGGCGAACGTGACCAGGAAGCCGACCGTCCACAGCATCGGTGTCTCGAAGCTCAGCGAGCCCCGCCACATCGTGCCGATCCAGTTGAAGAACTTCACGCCGGTGGGGATGGCGATGAGGAACGTCATGAAGGAGAAGAACGGCAGGAGCACCGCGCCGGTGGCGAACATGTGGTGCGCCCACACCGTCACCGACAGGCCGGCGATGGCGATGGTCGCGCCGATGAGGCCCTTGTAGCCGAACATCGGCTTGCGGGCGAACACCGGGATGATCTCCGAGACGATGCCGAAGAACGGCAGCGCGATGATGTACACCTCGGGGTGCCCGAAGAACCAGAAGAGGTGCTGCCACAGGATCGGCCCGCCGTTGGCGGGGTCGAACACGTGGGCGCCGAACTTGCGGTCCGCCTCGAGCGCGAACAGCGCCGCGGCGAGGATCGGGAACGCCATCAGGACCAGGATCGAGGTCAGCAGCACGTTCCAGCAGAAGATCGGCATGCGGAACATCGTGAGACCCGGTGCGCGCATGCTGATGATCGTGGTGACGAAGTTGACCGAGCCGAGAATCGTGCCGAAGCCGGACATCGCCAGACCCATGATCCACATGTCGCCGCCGATGCCGGGCGAACGGATCGCGTCGGACAGCGGTGCGTAGGCGGTCCAGCCGAAGTCGGCGGCACCCTGCGGGGTGAGGAAGCCGGCCACGGCGATCAGGCTGCCGAAGAGGTAGAGCCAGTACGCGAACATGTTCAGCCGCGGGAACGCCACGTCGGGCGCGCCGATCTGCAGCGGCATGATCCAGTTCGTGAAGCCCGCGAACAGCGGCGTCGCGAACATCAGCAGCATCACGGTGCCGTGCATCGTGAACGCCTGGTTGAACTGCTCGTTCGAGAGGAACTGCGAGCCCGGACGGGCCAGCTCCGCACGCATGAGCAGCGCCATCACACCACCGATGCAGAAGAACGCAAAGGAGGTGATGAGGTACATGCTGCCGATGGTCTTGTGGTCAGTGGTCGTCATCCACTTGACCACGACGCTGCCCGGCTGCTTGCGGTATCCCGACGGAGCTTCCGCCGCGGCCACCGACTGCGGCTCGTTGAGGATCGTCACTTGGCTTCACTTCCCGCCGTGTGCTCGTCCGCCGGCATGTTGATGCTGTGGCGGACGTGCCCGGTCTGTCCCTTGGCCTTGAGGTCGGCGAGGTACTTGCGGTACTCGTCCGGCTCCACGACCTTGACCGTGAAGAGCATGCGCGAGTGGTCGGCGCCGCAGAGCTCGGCGCACTTGCCGTCGTACACGCCGACCTTGGTCGGGGTGATCTCGAACTTGTTCACCCGGCCGGGGACGACGTCGAGCTTGTAAAGGAACGACGGGACCCAGAAGGAGTGGATGACGTCCGGGGACGTCAGCTCGAACTGGACCGTCTCACCCTTGGGCAGCACGAGCTGCGGGGGGTTGCGGGGCGTGCCCATGACGTAGACGTCATCGGACTGGTCGCCCTGGCCGTCGACCTGGAAGTTGTAGTTGAAGCCCCAGCTCCACTGCACCCCGACCACGTTGACGCGGTTCTGGGGATTCTCGGAGAGCTTCTGGAGCTCGGTCTCGTCACGCGCGGTGAAGTAGAAGAAGACCGCGATGATGATGCCGGGGAGGATCGTGTAGAGGACCTCCAGCGGCATGTTGTAACGCGTCTGCGGCGGGATCTCCTGCTTGGTGCGCGACCTCCGGTGGAAGAACACACTCCAGAGGATGAGAGCCCACACCACAACGCCAACGATCAGCGCGGCGATCCAAGCGCCCTGCCACAGGGAGAGGACGCGCGGGCCCTGCTCCGTGACGGGGTTCGGCAGCCCAAGCCTGGGCAGGTCCTCAGACGTGCAGCCAGTGGCGGTCGCGATGACGAGGCCCAGAGCCAGCAGCTGCGGCACCTTTCGCCGCATCGAGCGCCGCGGCGAGCGGTCGGAGCCGTAGGGACTCACGTAGCGCCTTCCCGATCTCTCGCCCATACGGAGCGTGGAGCGGCCAGGGGAACCTTCACCCCGGGTCTCCCCGTTGTACGGGCAGGTATGGATGTTTCTGCGGGCCAAACCCTACTCCAGCACAATTGGCGTCGCGCGCCGAGGTCCCCCGTGGCGCAGCGGTCGGGCGCTCTTCATCATCCGAACGGGTTACCAGGCTGGTCTGTCCGCATATCGACCGCGTGTCCGCGCGCGACCCGCCGGTTGTCATACGGTCCTTCCATGGCGTACTTCGACGCGGCGTCAACTGAGCCGCTGCACCCCGTTGCCCGCACCGCCCTGCTGAACGGTCTTGCGGAGGGCTGGGCCGACCCCGCCCGGCAGTACCACGACGGACGCCGCTCCCGGCTGCTCCTGGACGCCGCGCGCGAGACGGTCGCGTCGGTCCTCGGAGTGCGCGCGGACGAGGTCTCCTTCACCACGTCCGGCACCCAGGCCGTGCAGCTCGGTGTGCTGGGCGCGCTGGCCGGACGGCGGCGGACCGGTGCGCACGCGGTGGTCGGCGCGGTCGAGCACTCCTCCGTACTCCATTCGATGGACGGCCGTGACTTCACCGCCGTTCCGGTGGACCGGGCGGGGCGGGTGGACGTCGGCGCGTTCGCCGCCGCGCTGCGGGACGACACCGCGCTCGCGTGTCTGCAGAGCGCCAACCACGAAGTCGGTACGGTCCAGCCGCTCGCCGAGGTCGCTGCCGCGTGCCGGGACCGCGGGGTCCCGCTGCTGGTCGACGCGGCGCAGTCGGTGGGCCGGCTGCCGGTGCCGGACGGCTGGTCGGTGCTGACGGCGAGCGCGCACAAGTGGGGCGGCCCGGCCGGGGTGGGCCTCCTGGTGGTGCGGAAGGGGACGCGCTACGCGTCACCACTCCCGTACGACGAACGCGAGGCCCGGCGGGTGCCGGGCTTCGTGAACGTGCCCGCGGTCGTGGCGGCGGCGATGTCACTGGGCGCGGTGGCGACCGGGGGCGCGGCGGAGGACCTGCGGCTCTCCGGTCTGGTGGAGCGGATCCGTACGCGGGTCCCGCAGTTGGTCCCGGACGTGGAAGTGGTCGGGGACCCGGTGCGCCGGCTTCCCCACCTGGTGACGTTCTCGTGCCTGTACGTGGAGGGTGAGGCGCTGCTCACGGCCCTGGACCGGGCCGGGTTCGCGGTGTCTTCCGGTTCGTCGTGCACGTCCTCGACGCTGACGCCGTCCCATGTCCTGACGGCTATGGGGGTGTTGTCCCAGGGGAACGTGCGGATCTCACTCCCCCGCGGGACCAGGGAGGAGGACGTGGACCGGTTCCTGGAGGTGCTGCCGCACGTCGTCGCCGGACTGCGCGAAGTGACCGGGGCGGCTGCGGTTTCCGCGACCGCGGCGGCCACTTCTGATGTTTCACCCGTACGGGTCACTGAATCGTTGATCATCGACACGTTGGGCCGTCGCTGCCCGGTGCCGGTCATCGAGCTGGCGAAACACATCGGCGATGTGGAGCCGGGAGGGCTCGTCACGGTGCTGTCCGACGACGAGGCGGCCCGGCTCGACATCCCGGCGTGGTGCGAGATGACCGGACATGCCTATGAGGGGGAGCCGGAGCCGGGGAGTCATCTCGTACGCAGAAAGTAACGCTCCTGGGGTTTCCAGGCCGCGGTGACCACCTTCGGCCGGCCGGCAAACCCCAGGACCGTCACAGTCGGGCCGGTCAGCGCAGGTGGGCGGCCACCTCGGCGGCCGGGGCCTCGCCGAACGCCTTCTCGAAGCGCTGTAGGAACGACTCGCGGCGCAAGTGGTACTCCTGCGTGCCGACCGTCTCGATCACCAGCGTGGCCAGCATGCAGCCCAGCTGCGCGGACCGCTCCAGCGACAGGCCCCACGACAGGCCCGAGAGGTAACCCGCGCGGAAGGCGTCACCGACGCCGGTGGGGTCGACCTTGCGCTCCTCCTGCGGGGCCTCCACCCGGATGGTCGGCTCGCCCTTGCGGTCGATCCGTACGCCCTTCGCGCCCAGAGTGGTGACCCGGACGCCGACGCGGTCCAGGATCTCCTCCTCGGACCAGCCGGTCTTCTGCTCGATGAGGCTCTTCTCGTACTCGTTCGTGAACAGGTAGGCGGCACCGTCCACGAGCAGCCTGATGTCCTCGGAGCACATGCGGGCCAGTTGCTGGGAGGGGTCGGCGGCGAACGCGATGCCCCGCTCGCGGCACTCCTCGCTGTGCCTGACCATCGCCTCGGGGTCGTCGGCGGCGATGACGACCAGGTCGAGGCCGCCGACGCGGTCGGCGATCGGCTGGAGCTCGATCTCCCGGGCCTCGCTCATCGCGCCCGTGTAGAAGGACGCGATCTGGTTGTGGTCGTCGTCGGTCGTGCAGACGAAGCGCGCGGTGTGCTTGGTCTGCGAGATGTGCACGGACGACGTGTCGACGTGGTGCCGGTCCAGCCAGGACCGGTAGTCGGTGAAGTCCGCGCCGGCCGCGCCGACCAGGACCGGCTTGAGGCCCAGGACACCCATGCCGAAGCAGATGTTCGGGGCGACTCCGCCGCGGCGGATCTCCAGGTTGTCGACGAGGAAGGACAGCGACACCGTGTGCAACTGGTCGGCGACCAGCGAATCGGCGAAGCGGCCGGGGTAGGTCATCAGGTGATCGGTGGCGATCGAGCCGGTCACAGCGATACGCACAGGGATTGCTCCTGGTCTTGGTACGGCGGGCGGCACGTGCGGGTACTTAAGGCGTCGATCACCGTACCGGCACCGTGCGCCGCGCCGGGCGACAAGACTGTCCCTGGAGGGTGAATCAGCCGGACCCGCCGGTATACCGGCAGGTAGTGATCAAGATCCAGAAAGCTACCTGTGAGTAGACAGTGCGGTCACGTACTGTGCCGCTTAGGGTTCGGGGAGACAGAAGGAGGCTCCACACCCATGCCTGGCCGAACCCCCGCACCCATGCCCTCACAGGCCGAAGCCGAGACCCTGGAGGAGCTGCGCCGCGACTGCCGCCGCATCGACTCCTCATGGACGACCGCGCACGCCGCGCCCCGCCCGGCACAGGCCTGCGCCTCCGCCGCCCCCGCCGTCACCGTCCCCGAGCACGGCGCGGACCTGGTCGCCGGGATGTCCGAGTACGGCGACTAGACGGCCATTGAAGATCCAGGCCGGATCAGCGAGCGGCGTCCGGCCTGGATGTCCGGCGGCCTTCCAGGGCACCGAGCGCAAGCGGACGGCGGGCCCCTCCTGGAAAGGAGGGGCCCGCCGTCCGCTTGTGCCGCCGGGACTCTAGCTGAACGAGTCGCCACAGGCGCAGGAGCCGCCCGCGTTCGGGTTGTCGATCGTGAAGCCCTGCTTCTCGATGGTGTCGACGAAGTCGATGGTGGCGCCCATGAGGTACGGGGAGCTCATGCGGTCGGTGACGACCTTCACACCGTCGAAGTCGGCGACGACGTCACCGTCGAGCGAACGCTCGTCGAAGAAGAGCTGGTAGCGCATGCCGGAGCAGCCGCCGGGCTGGACGGCCACCCGGAGCGCGAGGTCGTCACGCCCCTCCTGCTCGAGCAGGGTCCGGACCTTGACGGCGGCTTCGCCGCTGAGCAGGACGCCGCTGGCGGTGGTCTTCTCAACCGAGGTGTCAGTCATCTGCAAGCTCCCACTTGGTGGATCGACAATGCCGTCTGGCTGGTGCAACCTTCGGCATCCCGGGTCTTGTTCCCGGCTCACCCGTGAGTTTCCGGGCCTTGTATTAATCGTCGCACACCCGCGGAGTCCGCCGGAGGCCGTCCCGCGGCCCCCAAAGGTGCGGGCGCCGCGAGTCCGGACACCCCGAAGTCGTCGGACTGACGCGAACACAGTAGTATAGATAACGTCAATTAGACGAAAAGGGGGCCGCGCCGTGACCGCGACCAACGATCTCGACCTTCCGCCAGGCGTGGAAGCCACTCCGCTCGCCCTTCTGCTGCTCGGCCGGGACTCCGACCCGTACAGCGAACGGGGGGTGAACTGCCCCGGCGACCTGCCCGCGGCGTCCGACCCGGACCTCGTCGGCCGGGCCCGCGCGGCCAAGGCGAAACTCGGCGACAAGGTGTTCGTACTGGGCCACCACTACCAGCGCGACGAGGTCATCGAGTTCGCCGATGTGACCGGCGACTCGTTCAAGCTCGCGCAGGAGGCCGCCGCGCGGCCCGACGCGCCGTACATCGTCTTCTGCGGTGTGCACTTCATGGCCGAGAGCGCCGACATCCTGACCGGCGACGACCAGCAGGTGGTCCTGCCGGACCTGGCCGCCGGATGTTCGATGGCCGACATGGCGACGTTCGACCAGGTCGAGGAGTGCTGGGACGTCCTGGCCGACGCGGGCGTCGCCGACGTGACCGTGCCGGTCGCGTACATGAACTCCTCGGCGGACATCAAATCCTTCACCGGACGGCACGGCGGGACGATCTGCACCTCGTCCAACGCCAAACGGGCCATGGACTGGGCGTTCGAACAGGGCCAGAAGGTGCTGTTCCTGCCCGACCAGCACTTGGGCCGCAACACCGCCGTACGGGAGATGGGCCTCAGCCTCGACGACTGCCTCATCTACAGCCCGCACAAGCCCGGCGGCGGCGTCACCCCCGAGCAGTTGCGCGCCGCGAAGGTGATCCTGTGGCGCGGGCACTGCTCGGTGCACGGCCGGTTCAGCCTGCAGACGGTCAACGACGTGCGCGGGCGGGTGCCCGGGGTGAACGTGCTCGTCCACCCCGAGTGCAAGCACGAGGTGGTCACGGCGGCCGACTACGTCGGCTCGACGGAGTACATCATCCGTACGGTCGAAGCGGCCCCCGCCGGGACGGCCTGGGCGATCGGCACCGAACTGAACCTGGTCAAGCGGCTGGCGAAGGCACACCCGGACAAACAGATCACCTTCCTCGACAAGACGGTCTGCTACTGCTCGACGATGAACCGGATCGACCTGCCGCACCTGGTGTGGACGCTGGAGTCCCTCGCGGAGGGCAAGGTCGTCAACCGGATCAAGGTCGACGAGGAGACCGCGAAGTACGCCAGGCAGGCACTGGAGCAGATGCTCGCGCTGCCCTGACTGCCGGGCTCCAAGCGCGGACTGTGCTGCTGCCGGGCTCCAAGCGCGGGCGTCATCCTCCCATCTCCGTCGCTTCGCTCCGGAGCTGGTCGGCGCCCGCGCGTCGCCCGGAAAAGCCGCGTCCTGCGGACGCGCTCGGGACGCTGCGCGCCCTCGCCTCGCGTGGTGGTGCGGCTGGGACGCTGCGCGCCCTCGCCTCGCGTGGTGGTGCGGCTGGGACGCTGCGCGCCCT
>NZ_JBXAWK010000062.1:0-34291 GCF_057291755.1 Kitasatospora sp. UYEF31 | reverse complement strand
GGGGTGTGGCGCCCGGGCCCCCCCGGCCCCCCCCCCCCCCCCGGCCGCCCCCCCCCCCCCCCCCCCCCGCGGCGGGGGGGGGGGGGGCCCCCCCCCCCCCCCCCCCCCCCCCCCCCCCGGCCGGGGTCCCCCGGTCAGGCCTTGTCGGTCTGCTTCAGCTCGCGGTGCTGCTCGTCCGTCATGCCGTAGCGCCAGTAACCGGACACCGACAACCGCTCGCGGGCCACGCCCCGGCCGTCCAGGAGCAGCGCGCGCAGCTTCTTGACCTGGCCGGTCTCGCCGTGCACGAACGCACTGGCGACACCGGTGGGGAACTCGAACGCGGTGACGGCTTCCAGGAGCAGTTCCCTGATGCCGGCGTGCGCGCCGTCCCGGTGCAGCCAGACGATCCGCGCGTCGGCCTTCGTGACGATCTCCTGCTGCTCGGCCGCGCTGTCGACCTCGATGAAGGCGTACGCGGGGACTCCCGCCGGGAGCCGCTCCATCGACGTGGCGATGGCCGGAAGCGCGCTCTCGTCACCGACGAACAGGTGCCAGTCGGCGTCCGCCTCGGGCTTGTAGGCACCGCCGGGGCCGAGCAGCGTGACCCGGTCGCCGGGCTGCGCCGCGGCGGCCCACGGGCCTGCGACACCCTCGTCGCCGTGGTGGACGAAGTCGAGGGTCAGCTCGCCGGCTGCGGTGTCGACCGCGCGGATCGTGTACGAGCGCGGGACCGGCCACTGCTCACGCGGGAACGACGCGCGGATCTCCGCGACGTCGAACACCTCCGGGTAGTCGACACCGGGGAGCGGGAGGACGACTTTGACGTACTGGTCGGTGAAGCCGTTGTCCGCGAAGGTGACGAAGCCTTCGCCGCCGAGGGTCAGGCGGATCATGTGCGGAGTGATCCGCTCGGTGCGGAGCACCGTCAGATCGTGCTGCTGCGGGGCCTTGCGTGCCGGACGTTCTGCCATGGAGGTCCTCCTCGACGTAGGGGTGCCACTCGAAGACCCCCTGAGAAACTTAGGTGAGCCTAACTTAGTTCCCGTGCTGCCGACAGGGATTACCTGAGCGCGGTGAGCGGCATCGCGCCGGAAGTGGCCAAGGATTGGAAACGGCTGAGGGGCGCAGCGGTCGCTGCGCCCCTCAGGGGTGGTGACTGCCGGTGTGAGCGCAGTTCAGAGTGTGGAGGTCAGACCTTCGACCGCGACGGGATCAGCGCGCTGAACACCAGGGCGAGCACACCGGCCACCGTGGCGATGATGAACGCCGTCTCGTAGCCGGCCTCCTCCGGCAACCCCATCGCACCCAGGTGCGAGGTCACCGCGACGGTGGAGATCGTTGTACCGAACGACATGCCGACCGTACGGGCGATGGTGTTGACGCCGGTGGCCACACCCACCTGCTCGACCGGCACGGCGGTGACGATGACGTTGGCCATCGCGGCCATCGCCGAGCCGGTGCCCAGGCCGAAGAGGAACACACCGACCATGATCTGCCACAGTTCGCCGTGCGCGACGACCAGGCTGAGCATGCCGAGCGTCAGCACGGCGCAGCCGGTCATCAGCAGCGTCTTGGAGCCCAGGCGCGCGGTGAGCGCACCGGCGGCGGGCCCGGAGATGAGCATCGCCAGTGCCATCGGCAGCACGTACACACCGGCCATGGTGACCGTCGTGCCGAACCCGAAGCCGGTGGACTTCGGCAGTTGGAGCAGCTGCGGCATCAGGAACATCGCGCCCATCATCGCGTAGCCGACCAGCAGGCCCGCGGCGTTGGTGGTCCACACGCCGCGCAGGCGCATGATCTTCATGTCGACCAGCGGCTGGTCGGTTCGCAGTTCGGCCTTGACCCACAGCACGCCGAGGATGACCGCGCCGGCGAAGAGGCTCAGGGTGATGCCGGACGTCCAGCCCCACGAGCGGCCCTTGCTCAGACCGAGCATCAGGCACACGAGCGCGCCCGACATCAGGAGTGCGCCGAGCCAGTTGATGCTGCTCTTCACCCGCACCGGCGACTCGGGGATGAGGAACCACGCGGCGACCGAGGTGATGATGCACACGATCATCGGGATCCAGAACAGCCAGTGGTACGACAGGTTGTCCACGATCGGGCCGGCCAGGACCGAGCCCAGGCCGCCGCCGATGCCCATGACCGCGGAGGTCAGGCCGATGGCCGCGGCCCGTTTGTGGGCCGGGAACTCGTCCCGGATGATGCCGAACGACAGGGGGAAGACGGCGGCGCCCAGGCCCTGGACGGTGCGGCCGGTGATCAGCAGGTCGATCGAGTCGGCCAGCGCGCAGATCAGCGATCCGACGGCGAGCGCGCCGATCGCCACGACGAAGAGCTTCTTCTTGCCGTACAGGTCACCGAGGCGGCCGAGGATCGGTGTGGTCACCGAAGCGGACAGCAGATAGGCCGTCATCAGCCAGGCCGCGGTCTCGGTGGAGGTGTGGACTTCCCGGGTGATCGTCGGCAGTGCCGGGGCGAGCATCGACTGGAGGAGGGAGTACGTCAGCGAGCCCATGATGATGATCAGGAGGACGAGACCGGTCTTCGAGGCGACCGATGACTTGTCCTGTGTGGGGACCGCTGTACGTATCCCCCCGGTTGTACTCAAGTCAGGTTCCCCCATGTTGATATGAACCACGGTGATATGAACGTGGTTGGTTCATCAGTTGTAATGCGCATTATTCCTCATGCGCCCTGCGACACGCGCCGCCACTACATCTGGTGGTGCATGACGTGAGTCACCACTGCATATATGATCTGGCTCGTAGCTGGTCCGCACGGCCGCCGTCTCGGCGGCAGTGCGGCGAAGGAGTGCACTTGTGCACTCCGAAGAGGGAATCCGGTGGCGCAGAGCTTGCGCCCAGGGGGCTTCGACAGCCTCCGGCAAGCCGGGACTGCCCCCGCAGCGGTGAACGGGAACGACCGCCGTCAACAGAGCACTGGGAACACAACCCCGGGAAGCGACGGCCAGTAGACCTCCGGAGCACCCGCCGTACGTCATGTGCGGCGATCTCCGGCATGCCCGTGAGTCCGAAGACCTGCCCGCTGCCCGCGCCGACGATCTGGACTGTTCTGCGCGGTGGTCACCGTAATTACGAGCTCGCGAGGAGAGAGCCGTGACCGTCTTGGACAGCGCAGTTCTGCGCACATCCGGCACCCGTTCCGTACACCTGGCCGACAGCGGCCCCGTCGACACCGACGCGCTCGCCGAGGCCGTCCGGCTGCTGGCCGACGACCTCCCCGAGGCCGACCCGTACCGGGTCGCCGAGAAGGCGGTCTCCGGTCTGTACGACGGCGCCACCGCCTACGAACTCGACCAGCTGACGATCCGCACCGCCGCCGAGCTCATCGGCGAGGAGCCGGCGTACTCCCGGCTGGCGGCCAGGCTGCTCGCCCGCACGATCGCGGACGAAGCCCGTTCGCAGGGAGCGGCGACCTTCAGCCAGGGCATCGCCGTCGGCCACCGCGAGGGCCTGATCGGCGAAGGGACGGCCGATTTCGTACGGGAGAACTCCGCCGTACTGGACGCGGCCGTCGACCCGGACGGCGACCGGCGCTTCGAATACTTCGGCCTGCGTACGGTCTACGACCGCTACCTGCTCCGCCACCCCGTCACCCGCAAAGTCGTCGAGACGCCGCAGCACTTCCTGCTCCGGGTCGCCTGCGGGCTGTCCAAGACGGCGGACGAAGCCGTGGACTTCTACCGGCTCCTGTCGTCGCTGGCCTACCTGCCGAGCTCGCCGACGCTGTTCAACTCGGGCACCCGGCACACCCAGATGTCCTCCTGCTACCTGCTCGACTCGCCGCAGGACAACATCGAGTCGATCTACGACATGTACGGGCGCATCGCCCGCCTGTCGAAGTTCGCCGGCGGCATCGGCGTCGCGTGGTCCCGGGTCCGCTCGCGCGGCGCGCTGATCCGCGGGACGAACGGGCACTCGAACGGCATCGTGCCGTGGCTGAACACCCTCGACGCATCCGTACAAGCAGTCAATCAGGGCGGAAAGAGAAAAGGTGCAGCAGCCATCTATCTCGAACCCTGGCACCCGGACATCCTGGAGTTCCTCGAACTGCGGGAGAACACCGGCGAGGACGCCCGGCGCACCCACAACCTGAACCTCGCCAACTGGATCCCCGACCTGTTCATGCGGCGGGTCGACGAGGACGGCGCCTGGTCGCTGTTCGATCCGAACGAGATCCCCGAACTCCCCGACCTGTGGGGCCCGGCGTTCGACACGGCCTACGAACAGGCCGAGCGCGACGGCCGGTTCGTCCGGCAGCTGCCCGCCCGTGAGCTCTACGCCAAGATGATGCGCACCCTGGCGCAGACCGGCAACGGCTGGATGACCTTCAAGGACGCGTCCAACCGCACGTGCAACCAGGCGGCCGAACCGGGCAACACGGTCCACCTGTCTAACCTGTGCACGGAGATCCTCGAAGTCACCAGCGACAGTGAGACGGCGGTCTGCAACCTCGGCTCCGTCAACCTCGCCGCGCACGTGGCCGACGGCGGAATCGACTGGGACAAGCTGCGCCGGACCGTCCGTACGGCCGTCGTCTTCCTCGACCGTGTCATCGACATCAACTACTACCCGACCGGCCAGGCCGCCGCGTCCAACCCCAAGTGGCGGCCCATCGGCCTGGGCCTCATGGGCCTGCAGGACGTGTTCTTCCAACTGCGTCTGGCGTTCGACTCGGCTGAGGCACGCGAGCTGTCCACCCGGATCTCCGAAGAGATCTACCTGACGGCTCTTGAGTCCTCGACCGAGCTGGCGAAGGAGTTCGGACCGCACCCGGCGTACGACCAGACCCACGCCGCGCGCGGCCGGCTCCAGCCCGACCTGTGGGACGGTGTCACGCCCACCCAGACGGAGCGCTGGGCGCAGGTCCGCGGGCTCGTCGCGACCCACGGCCTGCGCAACTCGCTGATGATCGCCATCGCGCCCACCGCCACGATCGCGTCCATCGCCGGCGCGTACGAGTGCATCGAGCCGCAGGTCTCCACCCTCTTCAAGCGCGAGACGCTGAGCGGCGAGTTCCTCCAGATCAACACCTACCTGGTGCGCGAACTCAAGGAACGCGGTCTGTGGACCGCAGACATCCGCGACCGCATCAAGCGCGCCGAAGGCTCCGTGCAGGAGATCACCGAACTGCCCGAGGACGTACGGAAGCTCTACCGCACCGCGTGGGAACTCCCGCAGCGCGCCCTGATCGACCTCGCGGCGGCCCGCTCGCCGTACATCGACCAGTCGCAGTCGCTGAACCTCTTCATGGCCGACCCGACCATCGGCAAGCTCTCGTCGATGTACCGCTACGCCTGGTCCACCGGCCTGAAGACCACGTACTACCTGCGGTCGCGCCCCGCGACCCGCATCCAGCAGGCGACTGTGCCCACGCAGGCGACTGTGCCCGCACAGGCGACTGAGCGCAGCGAAGGAGCGCGGACGGAGTCCGCAGCCCTTCCGGCGACGCCCGGGCGCCGAGTGGCCCCGGAGCGCAGCGACGGGGACACGAGGAAAGCGCCCGGGCTTGGAGCCGGTAGCCAAGATGAGGCAGCTATCGCTTGTTCGCTGGAGAACCCCGAGTCCTGTGAGGCCTGCCAGTGAACCCTCTGCCCGCGAAACGCCTGCTCGACCCGGGCATGGAACTGACGCTGCGCCCGATGCGCTACCCCGACTTCTACGAGAAGTACCGGGCGGCCATCCGCAACACCTGGACGGTCGAGGAGGTGGACCTCCACTCCGACCTTGCGGATCTGGCCAAGCTGTCGCCCGCTGAACAGCACCTGGTGCAGCGGCTCGTCGCGTTCTTCGCCACCGGCGACACGATCGTGGCGAACAACCTGGTCCTCAACCTCTACAAGCACATCAACTCCCCGGAAGCGCGCCTCTACCTGTCGAGGCAGTTGTTCGAGGAGGCCGTGCACGTCCAGTTCTACCTGACGCTGCTCGACACCTACCTGCCCGACGAGGACGAGCGCGCCAAAGCGTTCTCCGCCGTCGAGCACATCCCGTCGATCCGGCGGAAGGCCGAGTTCTGCTACAAGTGGATCGACTCGGCGATGGGCCTGGACGCGCTGCGTTCGGCCGACGACCGGCGGCAGTTCCTGCTCAACCTGGTCTGCTTCGCCGCGTGCATCGAAGGGCTCTTCTTCTACGGGGCGTTCGCGTACGTCTACTTCCTGCGGTCCCGCGGCCTGCTGAACGGCCTGGCCTCGGGCACCAACTGGGTCTTCCGCGACGAGTCGGCGCATATGGACTTCGCGTTCAGTGTGGTCGAGACGGTCCGGACCGAAGAGCCCGAACTGTTCGACGACAAGCTCGGCGCGCAGATCAGGGACATGATGACCGAGGCCGTCGACGCCGAGGTCGCCTTCGCCGAAGACCTCCTGGGTGGGGGCGTGTCCGGGATGAGTGTGTCCGACATGCGCGCCTACCTGGAGAGCGTCGCCGACCGCAGGCTCGCCCAGCTCGGCCTTGAGCCGGTGTTCGGGTCGGTGAACCCGTTCGCGTTCATGGAACTCCAGGACGTCCAGGAGCTCGCGAACTTCTTCGAGCGCAAGGTGTCGGCCTACCAGGTCGCAGTCACCGGCAGTGTGAGCTTCGACGAGGACTTCTAAGCACGGAGTGCAGGCCGGGCGGGCCTTCGTGTCGTTTTAAGCAGAGTTCGTACGGGTGGGATCTTCGCAACGCGCGGGGGTCCCACCCCGCGTTTACGGGTCCGGCTTCTCCGGCGGGATCTCCCAGCTGGTGGTGGTCTCGATGACCATCCGCTGCCTGAGGGTGTAACCCGGTTTCCGGAGTGTCGTACCCATCGGTGCCCGCAGCCGTACCGGGATGACGAACACCGCCTCCGGGAGTTGTCCGTCTCCGACGTGCAGCCGGCACAGTTCGGCGGCCGTCAGCCCGTACATCCGCGAGGCGGTGCGGGCCAGCTCGAACGCGTCGTGGACCGAGCGGCCGTAGGCGAGTTGGACGTAGAATTCCCCCGCGAACCGCACGGCCGTCGGATCGTCGAGCGCGCCGGTGCTGCCGATGGCGCAGGAGCCGGTCACTTCGGCGATCCGCGCGGCGACCGCCGCGGTGTGGCAGGCGCTGAGGACGGTGAGTGTGAGCTGCGGGGCGTGCGCTTTCAGGAACTCGGCAAAGGCCGCTCCGTCGACCGGTGTCGCCTGGGCGGAGACGTCGTCTGTACGGAAGTACCGGCCGGAACGCGCGGTCCCGTGCCCGCAGAAGTGCAGGACCTTCGGCTGGTGGTGCGCGGACAACCGCGGCAGGTCGGTCACCCGGGCGGCCGGGGCGGTGATGAGCTCCAGGTGGTGCCCGTACGGGGTGCCGGTCAGGGCGGCGCGGATCTCACGTTCCTCCGCGGCCAGGTCCGGGGCGTCGGCGGTGTGCGCGGCCGAGGACAGCAGGAGGACGGTGATCTTCTCCGTGTCGCCGTCCCGGGCTGGGTGGCGCATCGTCAGACCAGGGGTGTGTCGCGGACTTGGCGTTGCAGGGTGCGGAGCGCCGGGCGGTGCTCGGGGAAGGCGGTGAGCAGGGTGCTGATCTCGTCCATCAGGAGGTCGCGTTCGGTGGCTGAGACGGCTGGGGGGAGGGTGGCGGCTTCATCCGGGGGGTCTTCGCTGAGCAGACGGGTGATGAACAAATGCACAGCGCCGGGGAGTGCCGCCTGGTAGCCGAGCGCTTCGATGACGGAGACGGACCGCAGGGCCTCGACGTCTCCGGAGACCAGTGCCCGCTGGCAGCGGGCGTGGAGGCGGTTGCGGTCGAGCATCGTCGTGTAGGCATTGTCGATGCCGTCGAGGACACACAGCTGGAGCAAAGCGGAATGCAGGAGGGGTGTGGGGTCTGCTTCGTCCTGTCTGGCCATTGTGGTCAAGGCGCTGGCGGCCGTCGGGGTGACAAGTAGTTCGCTGTTCTCGTTGAGGAACTGCTGGGAGATTTCCCAGTCGGGGGCGTCCAGCCAGGCCCGGAGCCGGTCGCCGAGGATGAGAGGTTCGTACGCCGCATCGACCCCGCGGGCCTGAACCGCGTCCAGGAGGTTTTTGTGGAAGACGGCGTCGGGGGAGAGCAGACCGAGTTCGGCCAGGGCGAGTCTGCTGGTGGGCTGCTCCAGCTCCGCCTGGTTGTCGCGGAGGAAACGCCGGGAGGCATCCCAGTCAGGAACGCTGAGCCACTGGGTGACCGCTGAGAAGTGATTGCCGGTCAGGGAGAGCCATGGCGGGGCCTGTTCGCCTGTGACGTCCGTCCAGACCCGGGCTACGTGACTGCGTTCTGCCGCACTGCGGGCTGCGTGGTTACGCAGCAGCTGTCGGGCTTGTGCGGCGGTGGGGGCGGCGAGCGTAGCCGTAGCGGTGCCGAGGAGTTGCGTCACCGTTGTGAGCGCCGAAGTTTCGTGACCGCGCTTGAGATCCTTGTCGGCTTTTGCGAGGTGGAGGAAGGCGACAGCGTCGGGAAGACCGGAGAACGCGGCCACGGTTTCGGCGAAGACTGTTTCGGCCTCGGTGGACTTGTTCAGATCGATGCACCGGTCGATGAGGTTGTTGAGGGAGGCGGCGAGGTCGGGGAGGTAGGCGTCGGGGTTGGCCCGGGCGAGGTCGCGGCGGATGCGGGCGGCTTCTTCGATGGGGGCCAGGGCCGCGTCGCGTCGCCCGAGGCCGGCGAGCTGGTTGGAGAGGTTGTTGAGGGACATGGCGAGGTCGGGGAGGTAGGCGTCGGGGTTGGCCCGGGCGAGGTCGCGGCGGATGCGGGCGGCTTCTTCGATGGGGGCCAGGGCCGCGTCGCGCCGCCCGAGGTCGGCGAGCTGGTTGGAGAGGTTGTTGAGGAGGCGGCGAGGTCGGGGCGGTAGACGTCGGGGTTGGCCTCCACCAGCCTCCGGAGCGCTGTGACTCCAGGCCCCCCGGCAGCCACCGCCTGGATCCCGATGTAAGCAGTCAGATAAGGACTCGCCGCTTCCGGCCTGGCCCCTCCCGCTGTCTGCTCCAGGGTCAGCCCGATCAGCGCTTCCACCATGGCCAGGGCGGCATCGGCACCTGCCACCCGCGGTGATGTACCGCGCAGATACTCGGCAAGCCTCCGGTGGTGCAGCCGGTACACGGCCTCTCCGGCGAAGGCGTCCTCGATGATGTGTCGTCCGTACGACTCGAACAGTTCGGCGATCTCGGCAGGACCGTACGCCACCCCGCTTCCCGCCAAGGCTGTCGCGACCGGTGCCCACACCTCCCGGGACGGCAGCCCCGGGCCTTCGGCCCAGGCCAGCGCGCGCAGCAGATCCCGGGCGGCAGCCGGCGGCATCATGTCGGCCTGCTCCCGGCCCACCCCGTTGAGGTCGGCCTCGAACGCGTACTCCAGCGTGGGCGGCAGCGCGGCTGCCCAGTCCACCGCGTCCGGATCTGTCCCGCGAAGCAGCGCGACCACCTGCGGCACGACCAGCCGGGCGTACAGGAAACCGCCGCTGGTGTCCGCTGCCAAACGCGCCACTGCGTATGCGGCGTCCTCGGCACATTCCCCGCCGACCCCGGCGGTGACACAACGCAGCAGGATGTACTCCTTGATGTCCTCCCGGGCCGCACCCTCGTCGGACAGGTCCGTCACCGCGGTTCGGACACCGGTCTGCCGGGTGATCGCCTCCGTCAGGGACTCGGCGGGCAGGATCCCTTCGCTCAACAGCGCCTCCGGCCGCCCGGCCAGCAGCACCTTCCCATGCCGGCTCAGCGGTTTGACGACCCGGTCCATCACTTTGTCCGCTTGCCGGGCAAGGACTTCGTCCAGCCCGTCGATCACCACGGTGTGCCGCGCGGCACCACGTCCGGCGGCGCGCAGCAGCTCCGACTCCAGGTCGGCTTCCAGCCCCGCCGAGGACTCGGGCTGACGCAGCCCCAACTGCCGGGCGACCTCCCGGGCCAGCCGGTCGGCGTCCAGCCCGACGGCGTGCACGACCGCGTGGACCGAAGACTCCCCGGGGTCGGGATCGTCTTTTGTGAGCGGCCGGTGAGTGGTCAGGTCCTGGCGCTGGTCCGGATCGGACAGGGTCGCGATACGCCCCAGGACTGCGGATTTGCCGCTGCCCGCCGGGCCGGTCACCACAAACAGGCCGGGCCGGTCGTCGCCGAGCCAGTCGACCACCCGGCGCAGCACGGGCTTACGGCCGGTGAAGAACCAGCCCTCGTCCTTGCTGTCGGCGCCGCGTGCGGCCCGGACGAGGTGCTCGACGAGCTGCGGCGGACCACCGGGGCGCCACCGGGGGTTTTGGAACAGCACGGCGGAGGAGCTGCCGTGGCTCGTCTGCTGCGGCAGCTGGTCCGGCCACGCCCATTCGTCCTCCGCCGTCAGCGCGGCGATGAGTTCGGCGCCGGTGATGCCCTTTGTTCTTACCGACCAGAGCATCCGCTGACTGCCGCGCGGGCCTTCCCGGAGCAGCCGCTTGACCGTCTCGATCAGCCGCCCGGATCCGTCCGCCGCGGCGGCGGGACCGCACGCGGCGGCGAGGCCGAACCAGCGGGCGGCGGGCCTGCCCGTGGCGTCGTCCGGGTAGCGGATGCCGCGGAGCAGGGCGCTGTCGAGAAGGCCGGTGGCGGCATCCCCGGAATGGCAGGTGTCGAGGAGCACGAGGATCTGCTCCGCGCCGGACTGCGTCAGGTTGTTGGCGAACTTGGCGGTGTCGTATTGGGTTTCCGGCTCGCCGGACAGACTGTCGCCGGCAACCAGGTGCAGGCGCCCGGCCTTGTCAGTGGTGTCAGGCTCTCCGTGGCCCGACCAGGCGACGATCAGCGGGCTCCGGTCCGCGCCGCCGCTTCTCGCCAGACGCCACTCCATGAGCCGGTCGAGGTCTGCGCGCGTCGGGTTTTCCAGGAACAGTCCACCGTCGGCTTCCCCCGCATATCCGAACCCGGCCAGGAGTTCGCCGAGTTCCCTGATCTGCGGGACCGCGCCGTCCAGGTTCGAGATGGACGGATCGGTGTACGTGCCGACGCCGACACCGACGAATACGCCGTGTGACTCAGGTTGTGTGCTCACGCGTCCTCCTCGGCCCAGACCACGGTGTTCCCACTGACAGGCTGCCCGGCCGTCGCGTACAGACCCGACGGCAGTCCGACCGGCGCCACCCGCACCTCGTACACCCCCGGTTCAGGCGCGGGGAACACCGCCCGGCACTCCGCGTCCCCGGTGTAGACCATCGGCCGCTGTCCGGTGCGGCCACTGTCGACGTCCCGCAGCCGGGCGGTCAGCGCGGGCCTTCCGGCATCCGGTGGCACGGTGGCGGTGACCACGTACTCCCGCCCGGCAGGGGAGAAGTCAGCGGCCCGGAGCCCGATCCCGTACGCATCGTCAGGTCCCCGGTGGACCACCCGGCGGCCGAGCAGACCGCTGATCTGCCCCCGGACATCCTTGATGTCCTGGAGCATCCCGTGCTGCCCGGCATACCAGCTGACGACGTCCATGTCGTCGTCGGTGAACTCCTGCGGACAGGCCGACAACCGGGGCACCGTCCCGTCGCCACCCTCGTCCAGGCCCTCGATGGTGTGCCGTACACCGAGCCGCTCACCGGAGAACGCCGCCGTGGTGGCCGTTCGCTGAAGATGGCCCACCACCGGCCGGTAGCGCACCGGACGACCGTCCGTCAGCCGTGCGGCGGCGGCATCCCGGATCTCGTCGTACAGCGCCCCGGCGTCGGCGAGCAGCTTCGGATCCACCCCGGGCAGGGACACCGCACCCGGCCGGCACAACTCCTGCGGCGTCAGCAGACAGTCGTACTGCGGGGTCAGCTGGTGCAGCGACGGCAGACTGCGGGACAGTGCCGACAGGCTGGCCACCCGCCGGCCCAGTCCGGACGGGGCGCCGTTGACCAGCGCGGCGAGCGCGTTCATCGATCCGCGGTACGGCGTACCGAGGGTGACCACCCGCCCGGCCGTCTCATCGCCGCCCCGGCATTCGAGGTAGTGCCGGGCGACCAGCCCGCCCAGGGAATGGCACACGTACACCACCCGGGCGTCCCGGCGGTCCGGCTTCGACTTCCGCCAGCGGCCCAGGGCCTCCTCGACGGTCCGCTTGAGTTCGAGCGAGTTGTAGCGGACGGACAGCCGCCAGTCGTAGCCGAACGCGATGAGGTTGGGCGTCGGGCCGTACAGTCGCTCCGGGACCTGCGGCTGGAGCGTGAACGTCTGCTCCAGCCAGGTCAGCAGCTTGCTGTAACCGTGCACGGGGGACCACAGCCCGGGGATGATCTGCAACCCGCCGATGAGCTGACCGGGTCGCACACCGTCGTCGAAAACCGTGGTGCCGAGAGCTTTGCCGTCGGGGCCGCCGTCGCCGACGTCCGGCGGAAGCCGCAGGCCGGTCACCGACGTCAGTCTTGTGCGCAGGGCCCGGTAGACGGCGCTGGAAGAGGTGCCCCACACCAGGGAGTCGTCCCGGTCCAGCAGCTCGGTCCCCATGATGCCGGGCACGACGACCAGCAGATCGTCGAACGGAAAACGGGTCACGGCGAACTCCCCCCGGGTGCCTGTCTGTTGCCCGAGAGGCTAACGGCCCGGCCGGGCTGCCGGGTGAGTTTCCGGACAGCCCGTCGGCAACCGGGGGACCTCCGGGCCGGCGCGGAGATCCCCCTCGCAACTCCTTGCCGGTTACTTACGCTTGTTCAGCAGCCCTCGGCCCGCCCCCTGCTTCGGCGACGGGTCCAGCCGCGCCATCCGCCGCCGCAGCCCCGGCGCGAACCGCTGTGCCGCGCGCATCAGCTTCGCCTCCGGGGTCACCGGCAGCACCGGGACGTCCCGGACCACCGCGCGCAGGATCGCGTCCGCGACCTTCGACGGTGGGTAGTTGCGCCGCCGGTACGCGTCCGTGACCTCCGTACGCAACTGCTGTTGTTCGTCGGCCCCGATCCCGACGAACACCGCCTCGTTTGTGATGTTCGTGGCTACGAACCCCGGGCAGATCGCGGTCACCCCGATGTGGGCGTCGGCGAACTCCTCGCGCACGCACTCGGAGAGCATCAGCACCGCGGCCTTGGTGGTGCTGTAGGCGGGGAGCATCTTCGACGGCTGGTATCCGGCCGTCGAGGCGATGTTGACGATGTGTCCGCCCTGGCCCCGGTCGACCATCTGCCGTCCGAACAGCAGGCACCCGTGGATGACACCCCACAGGTTGACGTCCAGGATCTTCTTCCAGTCGTCGAGCCCGGTGTCCAGGAACGGCCCGGCCACCGCGATCCCGGCGTTGTTCACCACCAGGTCGGGGACCCCGTGCTCAGCCCTGACCTTGTCCGCCACCGCTTCCATCGCCGCCGCGTCCGAGACGTCCACGGTGTACGCGACGGCCTCGGCCGCACTGCCACTGCGCCGGGCCTGCTCACAGGACTGCCGTACGGACTCCTCGTCCCGGTCGAGCAGCACCAGGCGCGCGCCCGCCTCGGCCAGGGCGAGCGCGGTCGCCCGGCCGATGCCGCTGCCGGCCCCGGTCACCACCGCGAGCTGCCCGCTGAACCGCTGGTAGTAGGCCGTCTGCTGCTTCGTCAGGCCGGGGACCCGCGGGTTGACCGCGCGGCCCGCCTCGATGTCCTCGACGAAGTCGGCGATCCACCGGGACAGCAGGTCGGCGCGGGTGCGCGGCACCCAGTGCCCGCCGGACACGTCACGGCGCCGCAGGTTCGGCACCCACGCGGCCACATCGTCGTACAACGCCCTGGCCAGATAGGGGTCCTTGTCGGGGACGACCAACTGCACGGGCACGTCGACGCGGACGTCCGTACGGGGTTCCCGCAGCCGCTTCAGGATGTTCGCCCGGTAGAGCTTGACCCCGTGCACCCCGTCCTGCGGCGTGGTGGGGGAGGGCGTGCCGCCCATCTGCTCCACCATCGCGGCGAAGTCCCGGGACGGTTTGCCCGGCCACAGGCGTTCCACCAGGCCCGGTACGTACATGGCGTAGATGTACCAGGACCGCATGGTCTGCCCGAGGGCTGCGGGTGTCCGGCCGGGGCGCGGGTGCCGGATCCGCTCCCGCAGGACCAGGCCGAGATGGTCGAGGGACATGGCGGTGACCGGCGTGAACGAGGCGATCCGCGCGGCCAGGGCGGGGCGGGAGACGAACTCCCAGCCTTGCAGTGATCCCCAGTCGTGGCCGACGACGTGCACCTTCTGCCCGGGCGCCACGGCGTCGAGGACCGCCTCGAAGTCGTCGGCGAGCCGGTCGAATTCGTAGGCTTCCGTGTCCTCCGGCTTGTCCGAGGCCCCCGCGCCCCGCGTGTCGTACGCGACGATCCGGAACCGGTCGGCCAGCCGGGCGGCGACCTGGGTCCACAGATCCCGCGTGTCGGGGAATCCGTGCAGGAACACCAGTACGGGACGGTCCGGCGCGCCCCCTTCGGCGACGGACAGGCGCACCCCGTCCGGTGCCGTGACCTGCCGGACCCGCATTCCCGGTAGTTCGTCGAACGTGCTCATCGGCCCTCCCGATGGGGCGTCGCAGTCTGACAGTCGGCAGGCCAGAGGCGTAGTGCTGCCGCGGAGACTGCCGCGTCGACGTGTACAGGCATGCGACGATGCGCATGGAGCGCCGGTACGGACGGCAACATCGTTGGAACGCTGCGCTTCTGACGATCGTTCAACCTACGCGCCGGTAGCGTCGAGGTGAAGAGGGGAACCCCACGGCATGGAAGCCTTGACGGGGAAAGCGGGCAGGTCGCAGGGCACACGGTGGAGGCAGGCCGCGTGCGGGCTCCTGGCCGCCGGGCTGCTGGCGTCCTGCGGTGGTGGCGACGGCGGCGGGGACACCGGCGACGTCGGCGAAACGGTGCCGAGCGTGCCCATAACGGCCAGCCCACCGCCGGAGACCGCCCCGGCCCAGCCGCCGCCCGGCATGAGACTGGCCTGGGCCGACGAGTTCGACGGCCCCGCCGGGCAGCTCCCCGACCAGCAGAAGTGGGGCTACGACGTCCTGGGCACGCCCAACAGTGAGACCAAGGAGTGGCAGCAGTACCAGAAGCGGTCCGAGAACGCCGGGACCGACGGCCGGGGACACCTCGCGCTCACCGCGCGCAAGGAGACGCTGCCTGGCATGAAGGACAGCAGGGAGTGCAAGCAGGGCCCGTGTGACATCACTTCGGGCCGCATCTCCACCAAGGGCCTGTTCTCCCAGCAGTACGGCCGGTTCGAGGCCCGCGTCAAGGTCCCTTCGGGACAGGGCGTCTGGCCGGGTTTCTGGATGCTCGGCGACGACATCGACAAGGTCGACTGGCCCAAGTCGGGGGAGATCGACATCCTGGAGATCGTCGGCAAGGAGTCCAACGTCGTGTACGGGACGATCCACGGCCCCGGCTACGCCGACGGCGGCATCCAGGGCACCGCGACCAAGGAGGGCGGCAAGTTCTCCGACGCCTTCCACAACTACGCGGTGGACTGGACCCCGGAGAAGCTGACCTGGTCGATCGACGGCCAGCAGTTCTTCTCGGTGACCAAGGGCCAGATCGGCGACAGCAAGTGGGTGTACGACAAGCCCTTCCACGTGCTGCTCAACCTCGCCGTGGGCGGCGTGTGGCCCGGTTACCCCGACGGCAGCACCCCGTTCCCCGCCACGATGCTGATCGACTATGTACGGGTGTACCAGCACACCTGAGGCCGCTGACCGGCTGGAAAACCGTTGGACGGTCGTCCCGGGCTCCGGGACCATCGTCTGACGCGGACTATGACTCTGCCTTCCCACTCCTCCCGTCTCCATGTAATCGAACAGGCGGTATGTCCCTCTCCGCCGCAGTGACCCTGCGAATACGTCGTCTGCTGCCCGCCTGGGCCGGGCGCAACTACACGTTCCAGACCGCCGCGACGGTCGTCACCTCCCTGGGCAACGCCGGCGCGATGATCGCCTCCGCGTTCGCCGTGCTCGAAGCAGGCGGCAGCGGAACGGACGTCGGCCTGACGGCTGCGGCCCGTACGCTCCCGCTGGTCTTGTTCCTGCTCATCGGCGGAGCGATCGCCGACCGGGTCTCCCGGGCCCGGCTGATGGCGCTGTCGAACACCGGCAACGCGCTCTCCCAGGGACTGTTCGCCGTCCTCGTCCTCACCGGAGCCCCCGGCATCTGGTGGATGTGGCTGCTCAGCGGCGTCGGGGGAGCGGCCCACGCCTTCTACGCCCCGGCCGCTGAGGGCGTGCTGCTGTCCAGTGTCCAGGGTGAGCACGCTGGCAAGGCCTTCGCAGTGTTCCGCATGGGCGTGAGCGGCGCGACCATCGGCGGCGCGGCGCTCGGCGGCGCGCTGACCGCCGTCGTCGGCCCCGGCTGGGTGCTCGCCGTCGACGCCGCCGCGCTGGCCTTCGCGGCGTTCCTCCGGGTGTTCATGCGTACGGACGTCGTCGAACGCACCGAGAAGACGAGCTTGCTCCAGGACATGCGCGAAGGCTGGCAGGAGGTCGCCTCCCGGCCGTGGCTGTGGGGGGTCATCCTGCAGTTCTCGGTGGTCGTCGGGATCTTCGTGGCCACCGAGTCGGTGTACGGGCCGATCGTGGCCGACCGGGAGCTGGGCGGTGCGAAACCGTGGGGCCTGGCCCTGGCCGCGTACGGGGTCGGCACCGTCCTGGGCGCTGTGGTGATGATGCGCTGGAAGCCGCGCCGGATGCTGCTCGTGGCCACCGTGTGCGTGTTCCCGATGGCCCTGCCCCCGATGGCGCTGGCCGTTCCCGCGCCGCTGCTTGTCCTCGTGCTGGTGATGTTCCTGAGCGGGGTGACGCTGGAGATCTTCGGCGTCAACTGGATGCTGGCCCTGCACCAGGAGATTCCGGAGGACAAACTGTCGCGCGTCTCGGCGTACGACTGGTTCGGTTCGGTCTCGCTCACCCCGCTGGCGACCGCGGTCAGCGGCCCGGCGGCGGACGCCTTCGGGATGAGCTCCGTCCTGTGGGTCGGTGGCGCGCTGGTCGTCGCACTGACCGGGGCGACGCTGCTGGTGCCCGACGTGCGCAACCTCGTGCGGCGCGACACCCGGCACGGGGTCGGACCGGTCACCGCGGCCGGTCCGGTCCCGGAGAACACAGCGGCCTGACCGCTCACCGCGACCGCGTCCGCTGAACTGCCTGTACCCGGACCCGCCCGGTCTGGACCGGGCGGGTTTCTCTGCGTCCCGATTATAGTTGCATGCGCCAACCAATTTATGTACAGTTGTGTTCAGCAACCACGGAAACCGTGGTCGCGATGGAGCCAGGACCCCGGCCGTACGCACGATTCCGACCGCCCGACCCCAGACCTCACAGCAATCACTTCAATGGGGAGGAAAACCCGATGGGAAGGCACTCAGCCCCGCACGGGCCCGCGGCCGTCGCCGAACGCGCCGAGCCGGGATCAACTGACAGGCCGGGATCAACCGACGAGCCGGGATCAGCCGTCAGTCCTGAACCGCCCGTCAAGACCTCCGGCCCCCAGCCCGGCGGCATGAGCCACCGGCAGATCATGGAGGCCCTCTCCGGCATCCTGCTCGGCCTGTTCGTCGCGATGCTCTCGTCCACGATCACCGCCAACGCGCTGCCGACGATCCTCAGCGAACTGCACGGCGGCCAGTCCGCCTACACCTGGGTCATCACCGCGACCCTGCTGGCGATGACCGCGTCCATGCCCATCTGGGGCAAGCTCGCCGACATCACCAACAAGAAGGTGCTGATCCAGTCGGCGTTGATCATCTACGTCGTCGGCTCGGTCATCGCGGGCCTCGCCCAGAACACCACGATGCTCATCGGCGCGCGTGCAGTCCAGGGACTCGGCGCCGGCGGTGTCTCGGCCCTCGGCCAGATCATCCTCGCCTCGATGGTCGCCCCGCGGGAACGCGGACGCTACAGCGGCTACTTCGGCGCGGTCTTCGCCCTGGCCACCGTCGGCGGACCGCTCATCGGCGGCACCATCGTCGACACCGGCGCACTCGGCTGGCGCTGGTGCTTCTACGTCGGCGTCCCGCTCGCGATGATCGCCGTCGTCGTCCTGCAGAAGACCCTGAAACTGCCCGTCGTCAAGCGGGACACCACGATCGACTACCTCGGTGCGACGCTGATCGCCGCCACCGTCTCCCTGCTGCTCGTCTGGATCTCCCTGGCCGGCCAGAACTACGCCTGGGCCTCGTGGCAGACCGCCGTGATGCTCACCGGCACAGTCCTGCTCGCCGTCGCCTCCCTCATGGTCGAGAAGCGCGCCGTCGAACCCGTCATCCCACTGCACCTGTTCCGCTACCGCACCGTCGTCCTGGCCACCGTGGCCAGCGTCTTCGTCGGCGTCGCGATGTACGCCGGAACGACCTTCCTGTCGCAGTACTTCCAGCTCGCCCGGGGCAGGACCCCCACCCAGGCCGGACTGATGACCCTGCCCCTGGTGCTCGGCCTGTTCGTCTCCTCGATGGCCACCGGACGGCTCATCACCAGGTACGGCAAGTGGAAGAGGTTCCTGGTCGCCGGCACCGCGCTGCTCACCGTCGGCATCGGCCTGATGGGCACCCTGCGCTCCGACACCCCGTACTCCCTGCACGCGGTCTACATGCTCCTGGCCGGCCTCGGTCTGGGCATGACGATGCAGAACCTCGTCCTGGCCGTGCAGAACACCGTGCCCGTGAGCGAACTGGGCGCCGGCAGCTCGGTCGTCTCCTTCTTCCGCACCCTCGGCGGAGCCGTCGGCGTCTCGGCCTTCGGCGCGGTCCTCGGCAACCACGTCAGCACCTACCTGAGCAGCGACCTGGCCGCGAACCACGTCAGTCCCGCCGCGGCCGCCGCGGTCTCCGGCGGCGGCATCCCCGACCTGCGCCTGCTCCCGGGCAACCTGGTCCCGCTCGTCGAGGACGCCTACGGCCACGGCATCGGCGACGTGTTCGCCTACGCCGCTCCGTTCGCCCTCATCGGATTCGTCGTGGTGTGGTTCATCAAGGAAGTCGCACTGCGCGGCCGCAACGCCTGAATCCCTAGCGTGTCGGTCATGTGCGAAATGCCCCTCCAGAGATCGTTAAGGGGCATTTCGCACATGACCGACGCAGTGACACCCACGCAAGGAGACACCACCGCCATGGACAGTGCCCAGGTCACGGCCACCGGCACCACCCCCGCCCAGGACGCCTGCCGTGAACTGCTGACCCAGCTCGACGGGGTCGCGTCGCTGCGCCGCACCATGGTCAAGTCCCTCCCGGCCGGCACGGTGCCGCCGGGCACGGGTGTCCTGGCCGTCCTCAACCGCCGCGGCACCCTGCGGACCGGGCAGCTCGCGGAGATCCTCGAAGTGGACATGTCCACCGTCAGCCGCCACATCGCCCACGTCGAAGCCAACGGCTGGGTCGAACGCCTCCCCAACCCCGACGACCGCCGCTCCTGCCTGCTGCGGCTCAGTGACGGGGGCCGGGCTGTGCTGGAACAGGCCGTCGGCCGCAGCGCCGACTACCTGGTCGGCGTGCTGGGGGACTGGTCGCAGGCCGACATCGAACAGCTGACCGGTCTGCTGGCCCGCCTCCGGGCGGACCTCGGTCACCGGGCCTCAACGGCGTCGGAGTCAGAGTCAGAGTCGGAGTCAGAGTCGGACTCAGAATCGGACTCAGGATCGGACTCAGGGTCGGCCAACCAAGCCTGATGATTGCATAACGGGCCTTTAGCCCACTACATCAACAACCGTCCAAAATCACACCCCACCAACCGGACAGGACCCATCGGCAACCGACTGGTGCCAAGCTGAGTCGCAGAAAGTATCCGTACGGATACTCACTGCATCGATCTGGAGGCGCCCGTGTTCCCTTCCGAGTTTTTCGCCGTCCGCTCTGCCGCATTCGCCGGCGCGGTGCTCCTGGCCGCCGCTGTGCCCGCCTCCGCCTCCGCTGCCGCGCAGAGCCGCACCTACCTGGACAGGGTCGGCTGGAGCCAGGGCGCGGACACCGACCAGGTGGTCCTCGGCTTCACCGGCAGGACCCCGGCGTACGGCCTGAGCAGTGGCCCGATGTCGGACCTGACCTACTGCGGCTCCGGCAGGCCCGTCGCCCTGGCGGGGGATGAGTACGTGGAACTGGACATCGACTCCAGCGCCCACGACGAGGACGGCCACCGCACCTTCACCGGCGAGTGGACGAAGGCGCTGGACCTGCCGTCCGTCACCGGCTACGCGATCACCTGCGACTTCGAGGGTGACTTCCGGGTGGCCGTGGCCATCCGGGGGAGCCATGGCGTGGTGGTGTCACCGACACCCGCACCCGGAGGCATCGCCGTCACCGTTGAGCACTGAAACCGCTGAACCGTCGGAGGGGACCGGGTCCCGTCGGGACCCGGTCCCCTCCAGTGCGACCGGGGAGCCTCACGGCAGCGTGAGGATGCGCGGCCCGTCCTCGGTGACGGCGACGGTGTGCTCGATGTGCGCCGCCCGGGTGCGGTCGTCGGTCCGCAGCGTCCAGCCGTCCCGGTCGATCGTGTACGAGTCGCGGCCACCGGTCATGAGCATCGGCTCGATGGCGATGACCAGGCCGTGCCGGATCTTCACGCCGCGGCCCGGCTTGCCGTCGTTGGGCACCGCCGGGTCCTCATGCATGGTGCGGCCGATGCCGTGGCCCCCGAAGCCCTCCGGCAGGCCGTAGCCACCGCCGCGGGCGACCTTGCCGATGGCGTGCGCGACGTCGCCGATGCGGTTGCCCACCACAGTGGCGGCGATGCCCGCGTCCAGGGACTCCTGGGTGACCTCGATAAGGGTGAGGTCCCCGGGGCGCGGTGTGCCGACGATGAAGGTGATCGCGGCGTCGCCGGTCCAGCCGTCGAGCGTCGCGCCGCAGTCGATGCTGACGACGTCACCGTCCCCGACGCGGTAGTCGGTGGGGATGCCGTGGACGACCACGTCGTTGACGGACGTGCAGATCACACCGGGGAACGGGACCGGCGCGAAGGACGGTTTGTAGTTCAGGAACGGCGACGTGGCGCCGGCCTCCCGGATGACGTTGTGCGCGACCGTGTCGAGCTCCCGCAGCGAGACCCCGACGGCGGCGGCTTCGCGGACGGCGGCCAGCGCGTGCGCGACGACCCGGCCGGCCTCGCGCATGGCGTCCATTTCACCGTTGGTCTTGATTTCGAGCATGGCGGTCCCCTGCGGATTCAGTACGGAAGGCGCCCGTGGTGAAGACATCCGTGGTGAAGGTGTCAACGCGGAACGCACCCTGATGGACCGGGATAGTTATACCGGTCGCTCCGGTATTAGTATCACGGTCATGGTGCGCACTCCTCTGACCCCGTTCGAACGCGAGCGCGGTGAACGCCTGGGTGAACTGCTCCGGGCGGCCCGCGGTGACCGCAGCATGGTGGAGATCGCGGCGGCGGCCGGGCTGTCCGCCGAGACGCTGCGGAAGATCGAGACGGGGCGGATCCCCACTCCCACGCTGTTCACCGTCGCGGCACTCGCGGGCGCGCTGCGCCTGTCACTCGACGACCTGGTGGCGTCCTGCGCGGTGGTGCAGCCCGTTGAGGTGGCCGGAGCGGCCTGACCCGCGCTCACCACCAGTAGGCTGGGTAGCGCGGCGCGGTCGGCAGGGCCCGCCCTGCGGCGACCCCGGCCAGCACCAGGAACGTGCTGGCCAGCGCAGTCATCGCCAGGAAGCCGAGCATCGGCGGCGCCTCCAGGGCGACCAGCGCGGCGGTGGCCACAGCCGGCGGGTGCGGTTTGCGGGTCAGCGTCAGGGCACCCAGGGCCAGTGCGCTGGCGAGCGCCGCGGTCCAGGTGGAGCTGCCGAGTACGGCGATCACCGCGAAACCGGTGACCGCGGCGATGAGGTGGCCGCCGATCACGCTGCGCGGCTGTGAGAACGGCTGCGTCGGCGCCGCGTGGATCACCGCGGCGCTCGCCGCCAGCGGCGGGATGAGCAGGGGTTCGTGCAGGGTCGCGCCGACCACGGCGAGGGCGAGCAGGGCCGCGCCGACGGCCGCAGCCGTGTGGGTGGCGGCGAGGTGTCCGGAGTGTGCGGGCGCGTTGCCCGCGAGGGCCGTGCGTATCCGCTGGAGCGGGTTGTTCAACGTGCTGTTCCTCAGGTGGTCAGGCAGGGGGAGTAGCTGATCATCGACGGTGCCGCGTGCACCATCAGGAGCTCCACCGGGACGTGGTCGTCGGCTGACTCCATGCGGTGCGGAAGCCCGGAGTCGAAGTGCGCCGAGTCGCCTGGGCCGAGCAGGTGGGGCTGCCCGTCGAGGGTGAAGCGCAGTTGTCCGTTGAGGACGTGCAGCCACTCCTCACCCGGGTGGGTGCGCCCGGGCGCCGGGTCGGGGCACCCCGCCGGGATGTGGACGTGGAGGGCCTGCATGCCGCGCCGGGGGCTGCCGGTCCGGCGCACGGTCCAGGCGCCTGATTGTACGGGTTCGGCATGCTTCGTCCGGATGATCGGTTCGTCTATCGCCGCGTCTTCGCCGAGGAGCTCGGAGACGGTCGTGTGGTAGGTCCGGGCGAGGGTGAGCAGTGCCGGCAGTGAGGGCTGGCGGTGGTCGTTCTCAAGCCGGGACAGGTAGGCGACGGAGAGGCCGGTGCGGCCGGCGGCATCGTCCAGCTTGAGGCCGTGGCGGACCCGGGACTGCTTCAGGCGGTCGCCGAGGCCGGGGACGGCGGGTTCTTCGGACATGTCACCAGGTTAAGTGTGGATCTTCAGCCTGGACAATTTTCTTGCCAGTGAGGCAAAAGAGCTTTCTGGAAAACTCTTATAACGGGCCTTTGTTGTTTTCGACCACCAACTAATCAGAAGACACTCCCCAACCACACAAGCGTGATCGCGACCCCCGGGTGCCGGGCTTCCTGTCGCGGAAGCGGTGAGCCCGGCACCCGCTGCCTCAGTTCCCGAACCCGGCCCAGCCGTAGACCTTGTCGACGGGGATGCTCAGCGCGATGCGCTGGTCGGCGACCATGGCCCGACGGTAGTCGTCCCAGTCGGGGTGCTCGCCCTGGACGGCGCGGTAGAGGTCGATGAGTTCCTCCACGGTGTCGTCGTGGGGTCCGGAGGCGACGGGTGTGAGCCGCGCGATGCCTTCAGCGACCACGTACGCATTCATCTCAGGTGTTGTGACGTGGAAACTGACCCGTGGATCGCGCCGGATGTTGTTGGTCTTCGCCCGGCCTTCGGTGATGGAGACGCGGATGATCCCGGTGTCGTGGTTGTAGGTGTACGAGACGTTGGAAAGCTGCGGGCGCCCGTCCCTTTTGAGAGTTGTCAGGACGCCGGTGTCACGGTTGCCGAGCAGGGTGTGCAGGGGGCTGTCGCCCATGGTTGTCCTCCGGAAGGTTGTGGCCTGGGACAACGCGGCGCACAGACGGAATTCATCCTTCCGCTTGTGTGGGTTCCTCCGTGAGGTCGCACTGCATCAGCAGGGTGTCGATCCAGCGGCCGTGCTTGTAGCCGACCTTGTGCAGGGTGCCCGCGTCGCGGAAGCCGAGGGCGCGGTGCAGGGCCGGTGAGGAGTTGTCCTCGCTGAGCGCGATGACGGCGATCATCTGCTGGACGCCCGCGGTGCGGCACGCGTCGATGAGTGCTCTCAGGAGCGCGCGGCCGAGTCCCTTCCCGGTCCAGCCGGGGGTGATGTAGACGGTGTTCTCGACGCTGCGGCGGTAGGCGGGCTTGGGTTTCCACGGTCCGGCGTAGGCATAGCCGGCGATCTGTCCGCCGATGTCGACGACGAGGAACGGCAGTTCGGCCGTACGGAATCCTGCCGCGCGTTCGTGCCATGCGTCGAGGCTGAGGGGTTCGAGGTCGAAGGTGGCGACGGTGTTGGCGACGTAGTACGCGTACACCTCGGCGACGGCGGGCAGGTCTGCGTCGACCGCGGGGCGGATGTGGATGGTGTCAGCGGTCATGCGGCGCCTCCTGCGCTCGGTGTGCGTCGCGTGATGCTACGACCGGGTTGGTTGGCGTTTGCGTACGGGGTCACCGTACGGTCGCGTTTTTGTTCTCTGTAATGATCACGGAAACCGATGTCGGCGTTCGATGGGTGGGCTTGTGAAGGTTCTTCTGGTGACCGGTGGAAGCAACGGCATCGGTGCGGCGGTCTGCCGGCGGGCGGCTGCTGACGGGTGGTCGGTCGCGGTCAATTTCGTACGGGATGAAGCTGCCGCTGTCGGTGTTGTGGAGGACATCGGGGCGTTGGGCGGGCAGGCTGTGGCGGTGCGTGGTGATGTCGCCGTCGAGGCTGATGTGCTGCGGATGTTCGCGGAGGCGGACAAGGCACTGGGTCCGGTGACGGGGCTGGTCAACAATGCGGGGATCACGGGTCTGCCCGGTCGGGTCGATGAGCTGGACACGGCGATGCTGCGGCGGGTGCTCGACGTCAACTTCGTGGGGACGGTGCTGACCGCACGGGAGGCGGTGCGGCGGATGTCGACGCGGCACGGTGGTACGGGCGGGGTGATCGTGAATGTTTCGTCGCGGGCCGCTGAGCTCGGCAGCGCGGGTGAGTGGGTGCACTACGCGGCGGGCAAGGCGGCGGTGAACACGTTCACGGTCGGTCTGGCGAAGGAAGTCGCGCTGGAGGGGATCCGTGTTGCCTGTGTGGCGCCTGGTCTGACGGACACCCGGGCGCACGCTGCGGCGGGGATGCCGGACCGGGTGGAGCGGATGGCTCCCGGTGTGCCGATGGGCAGGGCGGGGAGTTCCGAGGAGGTGGCCGAGGGTGTGGTGTGGTTGTTGTCGGATGCGGCGTCGTATGTGACGGGGACTGTGCTGGACGTGTCCGGCGGGCGCTGATCTCCGCGGGCTGGGGCAGGATGGCTCGTATGGATCTTCGAATTTTCACCGAGCCCCAGCAGGGCGCCACGTACGACACTCTTCTGCGGGTTGCGCAGGCCGCTGAGGCCGCTGGTTACAGCGCGTTCTACCGTTCCGACCACTACCTGGCGATGGGTGGCGACGGGCTGCCGGGTCCGACGGACGCATGGATCACGCTGGCGGGTCTGGCGCGGGAGACCTCGACGATCCGCCTGGGGACGCTGATGACGGCGGCGACGTTCAGGTTGCCCGCGGTGCTGGCGATCCAGGTGGCGCAGGTTGATCAGATGTCCGGTGGGCGGGTGGAACTGGGCCTGGGTGCCGGGTGGTTCGAGCAGGAGCACAAGGCGTACGGGATTCCGTTCCCGGGGAACCGTTTTGCGCGGCTTGAGGAGCAGTTGGAGATCGTCACCGGTCTGTGGTCGACGCCGGTGGGCGCGAAGTTCTCGTACGACGGCACTTATTACCAGCTGGAGGAGTCTCCGGCGCTGCCGAAACCCGAGCAGGCGAAGGTGCCGGTGTTGATCGGTGGCCACGGGCCGAAGCGGACGCCGGAGTTGGCGGCGCGGTTCGCGGATGAGTTCAACATGCCGTTTTCGGGTGTTGAGGATTCGGCGGCGCAGTTCGGCCGGGTGCGGGCGGCTGCGGTGGCGGCCGGGCGTCAGGCCGATGACCTGGTGTATTCGAATGCGCTGGTGGCGTGTGTGGGTCGTGATGACGCGGAGGTGGCGCGTCGGGCGGCGGTGATCGGCCGTGAGGTCGGTGAGTTGAAGGCGAACGGGCTGGCGGGTTCGCCGGCGGAGGTGGTGGACCGGATCGGCCGGTATGCGGCGGTGGGTTCGCAGCGGGTGTATCTGCAGATGCTGGATCTCGCTGACCTGGAGCACCTGGAGTTGGTGGCTTCGGAGGTCATGCCGCAGCTCGGGTAGGTGCTGTGTTGGATGAGCGCTGTTTGGGATGAGCGCTGTTTGGGACGAACGCAGTTGGCGCGGCGGCCTGTACCGGTCGCCGCGCCAGCTGTTGTTTTAGGGCCTGTTCTGGGTTGTGTGCTTCCTGCCCCGGCGGTTTTCCGCTCGTGTCAGCCCAGTGCCTGGTCGATGTCGGCCCAGAGGTCTTCGACGTGTTCGATGCCGACGGCGAGGCGTACGGTGCCCGCGCCGATTCCGGCTGCGGCCAGGGCGGTTTCGTCGAGCTGGCGGTGGGATGTGGAGGCCGGGTGCATGGTCACGGACATGACGCCGCCGAGTGAGGGGGCGCGGGAGACCAGTTGTACGCGGCGCATGAACTCCTGGCCGGCTTCGCGTCCGGCGGCGAGGTCGAAGGAGAAGGTCGCGCCGTAGCCGTCGGGGAGGAGTTTCCGGGCGAGCTGGTGGTCGGGGTGGCCGGGGAGTCCTGGCCAGTGGACGGCGGAGACCGCGGGGTGCTGGGCCAGGCGTTCGGCGATGGTGTCGGCCGAGGCGCACTGCTGGCGCAGGCGCAGCGTGAGGGTCTGGAGTCCGCGGATGGTGAGCCAGGCCTGGAACGGGTCGGCGGTGACGCCGAGTTCGATGGCGTGGTGCCAGACGTGGCGGTGTTGTTCCGGGTCGGTGAAGACGGCTATGCCGCCGGTTACGTCGCCGTGGCCGCCGAGGAATTTGGTGGCGGAGTGGATGACGATGTCGGCGCCGTGTTCGATGGGTCGGCAGAGGATGGGTGAGGTGAAGGTGTTGTCGACGACGGTGGTGAGGCCGTGGGTGTGGGCTGCGGCGCAGAGGGTGGGGAGGTCGCTGACGCGGGCGGTGGGGTTGGAGACGGTTTCGAGGTAGAGGATGCGGGTGGTGGGGCGTACGGCGGTGTGGAGTTCGGTGGCGTCGTTGATGTAGGTGACGTCGATGCCGTAGCGGGTGGTGAGGTTTTGGAGGGTGGCGTAGGTGCCGCCGTAGAGGCTGTTTTGGGCGATGACGTGGTCGCCGGTTTTGAGGAGGCTTTGGAGGACGGCGTTGATGGCGCCCATTCCGGAGCCGGTGGCGATGGCTGCGGTGCCGCCTTCGAGTGCGGCGACGGCGTTTTCGAGGGCGCGGACGGTGGGGTTGGCGTAGCGGGTGTAGATGAAGGCGTTGTCGGGTCCGTCGAAGGCTTCGGCGAGGGCTTCGGGGGTGTCGAAGGTGAAGCCTGCGGTCTGGTGGATGGGGACGGATTTGGGGGTGGAGCCGGTGACGTCTACGGCGGGGGTGTGGACGACGCGGGTGTCGAGGTGGTGGGTGGTCATGGGGTCAGTCTGGTCAGCTGTGTGGTTGGTGACCAGGGGTTTTGTGGGTTGGTGTGGTGAGTTTCCGTTTGTTGTTTGTTGTTTGGTTGTGGTTTTGGGTTGTTGGTGTCAGCCGATTTTGAAGGATCCGCCGGGTGGTGCGGGGGAGATGGTGGCGGTTTTGTCGGTGACGGGTTGTGCGTCGCCGATGAAGGCGGTGAGTTCGTCGCCGGTGATGAGGCGGGCGGGGTATTCGTCGTTGGCGCTGCGGCGGGCGAGTTCGTCGAAGGGGAGGGGGTGCATGGAGGCGGTGGTGATGAAGTTGCCGAAGCGGCGGCCGGCCCAGGCTGAGGGTTCGGCGGTGATGGCGGTGTGGGGGAAGACGGTTTGGAGGGTGGCTGCTTGGGTGCGGAGGAAGGTGAGGTTGTCGCCGTCGGCGAGGTTTGCGGTGTAGGCGCCGGTGGGGCGGAGTGCGCGGGCTGCTTCGTGGAGGAATTCGACGGTGGTGAGGTGGGCGGGGACTTGGGCGCCGTTGAAGATGTCGGCGATGAGGATGTCGAGGGTGTTGTCGGGTTGGTGGGTGAGTTCTTCGCGGGCGTCGCCGATGTGGATGGTGATGTTGTGGTGGGTTGGGAGGGGGAGGTGGTCGAGGACGAGGGTTATGAGGTCGGGGTCGTATTCGATGACGGTTTGTGTGCTGCCTGGTCGGGTGGTGTGGGTGTAGCGGGGGAGGGTGAGTGCGCCGCCGCCGAGGTGGAGTATGTCGATGGGTTGGCTGGGGGGTTTGATGAGGTTGATGAGGTGGGCGATGCGTTCGGTGTATTCGAATTCGAGGTGGGCGGGGTTGTTGAGGTCGACGTAGGACTGGGGTGAGTCGTTGAGGGTGAGGATCCATCCTTGGGGTCGTGCGAGGTCGGGCATGAGGAGGGCGGAGCCTTGGGGGGTGCGGGCGGCGACGGGGATGCGGTCGTCGTGGTCGTCGTGGTCGTCTGCGAAGTGTTGTCCGGGCATGGGTGGATTGTTCCGTAGGTGGGTGTTGGGGTTGGTTGTCGGGGTCAGCTCACCATGGGTGGGTGGTGAGCGCATTCGGAGTTGTGCCGGGTGTTGTGTTCGGGGTGGTGTCACGTTTGTGGTGGTTGTCCTGTCCTTGTGTGTGTGGGTATCGGATTGAGGTTCCCCCGCTAAATGGAAGGTGTTGATTGCCTGGTCAGTGGGGTCTGACCCGGTTTCGGATTCGCTTGATCGGCCGTCGCCTGGTCGGACCGGTAGCGGGCTTCGAACTCGTCGGGGCTGAGCCAGTCCAGGCGTTTTTGGATACGCCGGGTGTTGTAGAAGCCGTCGATGTACGCGAACAGTGCTTGGTCGGTCTCGACCCGGGTGGCGAACACGTGGTCCGCGCACTCGGATTTCAGGACGTTCCAGAAGTTCTCCGCCAGGGCGTTGTCGAAGGAGTCTTCGACAGTGCCCGAGGACACCGAAATCCCTTCCGGGGTAAGTCTGTTCGTGAGCTTGACGGCGGTGTACTGGTTGAATCCGCCCTGGCAGCCGTGGTCGCTGTGGTGGATCGGTTGTCCGGGCTCGGCCCGGCGGGATTCCAGGGCGTATTCCAGGGCGGTGAGGACCAGGTCGGCGTCCGCGACCGCCGAGGTCGCCCACTCCGCGATGCGGCGGGAGAAGGCGTCGCGGATGCCCGCGAGCCACCACCGGCCCTCGGTGGCCGGGCATGGGCGGGGCCTTGGGGCCGTACAGCCAGGGGGTGAGGAAGGGGGTGAGGTCGCGGTGGGCCTCGTGGGAGGCGAGGCGGATGAAGTCGGCGGTGGAGGCGGTCTGTCCCTTGTTGCGCTGGACCCAGGCGCGTTCGATCCTGAGGAAGGTGGTGTCGCCGACTTCGTTGCGCAGGGCGTACAGGACCAGTAGGGAGAGTGTCTGGGTCTCGAGGGCGACGCCGAGGTCGGTGTGGGCGACCAGGACGCCGTAGGTGCCGAAGGGGTAGGGGCCCAGGCGCTCGGTGAGCCAGTCGAGGTGGCGGGCGGTGAGGGCGCGGTAGGCGGCGGTGGGTGCGGTGATGTTGACGGTCATGGGGGCGCGGACCGACGGGTGGTCGTTGCCGGGAACCTTCCGGTCTTGTCTGTGCGTTGTGGGGGTGGAACGGCCCCGGGTTTCGTGTGGGGGTGTACGCAATCGTTGTACGGATTTTTGAGGAGACGTTTCTTTCATGGCGATCTGGAACAAGCTGCGTGAGTCGGCCCAGGGCATGCAGACGCAGCTCATGGCGAAGAAGAACGAGCTGAAGAGCGCCGGGTTCCGGGACGCGAGTATGGCGATGTGTGCTCTGGTGGCGGCGGCGGACGGCAGTGTGGACGCGGCGGAGCGGCAGCGGGTGTCGGCGTTGATCGCGACGAACGAGGTGTTGCAGAACTTCGACTCGGCTGATCTTCAGCGTCGTTTCGAGGCGAATGTGGCGAAGCTGACGGCTGACTTCCAGTTGGGCAAGGTCGACATCATGCAGGAGATCGGCAAGGTGAAGAAGAAGCCGGTGGAGGCGCGGGCGGTCGTGCAGATCGGCATCGTCATCGGTGGGGCGGACGGTGACTTCGACAAGACGGAGCGGGCGATCGTGCGTGAGGTGTGCTTCGCGGTGGACATCGACCCGGGGGAGTTCGACCTGTAGGTCGGATTGTGCGCTGTGGGGGCGTGTGGGGTGTCGTTTTTCGGCATCTCGCACGCCCCCACTGTTTTGTGTTGTGGGTGTGTTCAGGTGGCGGTGTGTTCAGGCGCCGTCCAGCGGCCAGGCGTCGACGTCGCGGTAGCGGATGGGCGCGGGGCCGCGGCCGGCGTTGCTGCCGACCAGGTGGAGGCGTGTCGCGTGCCAGGGGCGGCCGGTGAATCCGGCGAGTCCGGCGGCGGCGGCCGCGGCGCCGTCGGTGTTGTTCCGGCGGGCGCGGGCCAGGGTCAGGTGGGGGCGCAGCGTCCGGTCCTCGAAGGGGGTTCCGGTGTCCTTGACGGCCTGGCGGGTGGCGGTGGCGAGTTCGTGGAGGGTGTCGAGGTCGCCTTGGAGGCCGGTCCACAGGACGCGGTGGTCGAAGTGTCCGGCCGCGTGCAGTCGTAGGGCGATGGGGTGTGTGGCTGCTGCGACTTGTGCGAGGGGCGCGCGCAGGGCGGCGGCGGTGGTGGTGGGGACTTCGCCGAGGAAGGCCAGGGTGATGTGCCAGTCTTGGATGCGGTTCCAGCGCAGGTCCGGGTGGGTGTTGTAGACGGGGTGGAGGGCTTTTTCGAGTTCGTCCTTCGCGTTGTCGGGTGGGGCGAGGGCGATGAACAGTCGTACGGTCGGGGGCGTGGTGGGGTGGTGGTGGGTCACAGGTGATTGTGTACCGGTCGGGGGTGGGGGCGGTTCGGCGGCGCCGGGGTGCTGTTGGACCCGGAGGCGGCCGGCGCGGTGGTCAGGACGTTCCCGGGCCGGGCGGCGTGGTGGGGTGTGGTGCTGTGGGACGTGAAGGGGGTCCGCCCGTACGGGTCCTGGGGTGGTGTCGGGCAGGTGTCGTCCAGTGCCTGCCCGGCGTGCTGGCTAGGGCAGTTTCTTCTCGAACCAGTGGTCGGCGTACTTGCTGTGGTTGTAGTCGGGGATCTCGGTGTAGCCGCTAGTCGTGTACATGGCGCGGGCTTCGGTGAGGTCGGCCCGGGTGTCCAGGCGTACGCGGGTGGCGCCCAGGTCGCGGGCGGCTTGTTCGGCGGCCTTCAGGAGTCTGCGTCCGCCGCCGCCGCGCCGCCCGGCGGGTGCGACGAACACGCGGGTCAGTTCGCCGGTGTCCGCGTCCAGGAGCCGTACCCCTGCGCAGCCGACGACGGTGCCGGAGCTGCGGGCGATGAGGAGCCTGCCGGTGGGTGCCCGCAGGTCGTCGCTGGGCTCCAGGGCGAGTTCCTGGTCGATCTCGGCTTCGTCGGCGGGCCTGTTGTAGTACCGGGCGATCAGCTCGGCCATGTACGCGCGGAGCACGGCGACGGCGTCGGGCTCGTCAGGTGCCGCGGGGGTGATGTCCCAGGTGGGGGCGCTGGTGGGGGTGGGGGCGTTCATGGGGGTTATTTTTCCAGACGGGTCAACATGTTTTCCGGTGCGGGCGGGTCGTTCCGTACGGCCTTGTGACTGGTCGGGGAGACCGCTCGCCGCCGGCCGTCGGGGGCACCATGCTGGGCGGCATGCTGATTCGGGAAGCCTCTTTGGACGTCTGGCCGGACGTCTGGCTGTTTTTGCGGGGCATCGTCGCCGCGGGCGACACGTACACCTGGCCGCACGGGCGGGTCACGCCGAACTCCTGATCCGCGATGACACGCGGCAAGGACCGGTCCACCCGGTCCACGGGTGCCGGATTCCGGTACCCGGCGCCTGTGGACCTCCGCGTACCGGGTCGGCGGGCCGCGGGGCGGGTCAGGTGTCGGCCCAAGGGCTTGTGGGCCCGGTGTTGCCCGTGTTTCGATGCGGGGCGCCGGGTGGTCCGGCGGTCTTGCGAGGGGACGTGTGGCATGACAGTTCTGGTGACCGGGAGTCGCGGCGCGGTCGGCGGGGCCCTGGTGCGGCTGCTGCACGGACGCGGCGAAGCCGTGCGGGCCGGGTCGAGGGAACCCGGCCTGGTGCGCGTGCCCGACGGTGTTCCGGTGGTGGCGTGCGACCTGTCGGACGCGGGGACGTTCCCGGCGGCGCTGGACGCGGTGGATTCGGTGTTCTTGTACGCGGAGCCTTCGCAGGTGCGGGCGTTCGTCCGGCAGGCGGAGAAGGCGCAGGTGCGGCACATCGTGGTCCTGTCGTCCACCGAGGTCCTGGTCCCCGGTGCGGACGACAGTCCGCTGGGGAAGTCGCACCTGGACGTGGAGCGGGCGGTACGGGCCTCTTCGGTGAAGTCGACGCTGCTGCGGCCGGGCGCGTTCGCGGGCAACGCGTCGCCGTGGGCGTGGTCGATCAAGTCGACGGGTGCGGTGGGTCTGCCCTACCCGGGTGCGTACACCGACCCGGTCCACGAGTTGGACGTCGCCGAGGCGGCCGCGGCGGTGCTGACCGACCCGCGCCTGGGCGGCAGTGCCCACCACCTGTCGGGTCCGCAGTCTCTGACGTTCGCCGAGCAGGTGGCGGTCATCGCCCGGGTGACGGGCCGGGCCGTCACCGTCGACGCTGTGGACCGGGCGTCGTGGAAGGCGCAGATGGCGCAGTACATCCCCGATGAGTTCGCTGAGGCGCTCCTGGACTACTGGGCGCGTACCGACGGCAGGCCGACGCGTCCGACCGGCACCGTGGAGGAGTTGACGGGGCGTCCGGCGCGCAGTTTCGAGGACTGGGTCAAGGAGCACGCCGGGGAGTTCACCGCATGAGCGGGCGGTACGGTCGGCCCGCGCGGTCGGGCCGTGTGGTTCAGCGGCGGATGAAACCCCGGGCGGTGGCCGCCGCGACGGCCGAGGTCCGTGAGTCCGTGCCCAGTTTGGTGTAGATGTGCGCCAGGTGGGACTTGACGGTGGCCTGGCTCAGGAACAGCCGCTGGCTGACCTGCTGGTTCGACAGGCCGTCGGCGACCAGCTGGAGCACTTCGGCTTCCCGCGCGCTGAGGGTCGCGCCGGGTTCGCGGACCCGGTCCATCAGGCGCAGTGCCACCGCCGGGGCCAGGGCCGGTTTCCCGGCGGCGGCGGTGCGGACGGCTGCGGCGAGTTCTTCGGGCGGGGCGTCTTTGAGCAGGTAGCCGGTGGCGCCGGCGTGGACGGCGGCGAGGATGTCGGCGTCGGTGTCGTAGGTGGTCAGGACCAGTACGCGTGGTGCTCCGGGTCGGGCGGTGATGAGGGCGGTGGCCTGGGAGCCGTGCATGCCGGGGCCGAATTGAAGGTCCATGAGGACGACGTCGATGTCGAGGGTGGCGGCGAGGTGGACGGCTTGTTCGGCGGTGGCGGCTTCGGCGGTGATGGTGAAGCCGGGTTCGGTTTCCAGGACGGCCCGTAGTCCAGCGCGGACCACGGGGTGGTCGTCGGCCAGGAGCAGGCGGATCACGGGGCGGCCCGTGCGGGGCAGGGGAGGGTGACGGCGATGGCGGTGCCGCGTCCGGGGGTGGATTCGACGGCCAGGGTGCCGTGTAGGGCGGTGGCGCGGGCGCGCATGACGGCCAGGCCGAAGCCGCCTTCGGTGGCGGGCGGGGTGTCGGGGTCGAAGCCGGTGCCGTCGTCGACGACGTCGAGGGCGACTTCGGTGTCCATGTAGCTCAGCGTCAGCTCGATCCGGGTGGCGTTGGCGTGCTGGGTGGCGTTGGCCAGGGCGGACTGGGCGATGCGCAGGAGGGCGGTCTCGTGTGCGGGGGGCAGTGGGGCGGGGGTGCCGGACAGGTGGAAGTGCGTGCCCGGGGCGCACAGGCGTTCCAGCGCGGTGGGCAGGGAGCCGCCGGTGAGGTCGGGCGGGCTCCAGTCGCGGACGAAGCGGCGGGCTTCGGCGAGGTTGTCGGCCGCTGCCTGGCGGGCTTGCCGGACGTGTCCCAGGGCTGGGCTGCCGCCGGGCATGGCGCGTTCGGCGGCGCGCAGCAGCAGTTGGATGCTGGACAGGCCCTGGGCGAGGGTGTCGTGGATTTCGCGGGCGAGGCGTTCGCGTTCGGCCAGGGCGCCGTTGGTGTGTTCGGCGGCGGCCTGGTGGGTGCGGGCGTGGGTGAGTTCTTCGATGAGGCGGCGGCGTTGTTCGTTCTCGCGGGCCAGTGCGCGGTAGCCCAGGACGGTGGCGGTGGCGACGGCCGCGCCCAGGGCGGGGCCTATGACGGTGCCGACGTTGACGGTGTCGTTGTGCCAGGCGAAGGCGGTGCTCGCGGTCAGGGTGGTGGCGGCGACGGTGGCCAGTGCGGTGCGGACGGGCAGCAGGCGCAGTTGGATGAAGGTGAGGGGGAAGGCGAGCCAGATGCAGTCGGCGGTACGGACCAGCAGGATGAGCCAGACGGCTGTCAGAGTGCGGTATGTGACCTGATGCCCGTTTGACGCTTGGGGTTGGGAGAGGAGTCCTGGTCGGCGGGGCGGACTGGTGCTCAGGGTCGGGGCTGAGTGAACAGGCCGGGTTCGGGTTCGGTGAGAATGCCCCGTGTGACCAGGCGTTTCAGCTTGGACCGGATGCCTTCGGTGTTCTTCGGGAGGATCGGCAGGTCGAGTGCCTCGCACAGGTCCCGAGCCCGCATCGGACGGCCGGTGTCGGTGAAGGCCGCGAGGATCTGCTGGTAAGCGGGGTGGTCCGGCGCCTCGGGCCGCGGCGGATCGTCGACCGGTGCGGGTGCGGGTGCGGGTGCGGGGAGGTTGAGGAGGGTCTTGCGGGTGATGCGCAGGTTCTCGGTCTCCGCGTCGAGTTCGCCGAGGCGGGCAGTGAG
>NZ_JBXAWK010000061.1:0-35804 GCF_057291755.1 Kitasatospora sp. UYEF31 | reverse complement strand
CCCAAGCGAATCCCGAACGCCTGACCGGCGAAGATGCCCCGCCGTCACCCCATCGAGTGACCACAAGCCGGGCATAAGATCACATACCGCACTCTCAGGGCGGTGGTCCACAGGGCAGGGGCGCGGGGGGTTTTGCGTACGGCGGTGTTCTGGGTGGCGTAGACGGCGGCGAAGGCGGCCGCGGCTCCCAGGGCGAAGGTGTCGTCGTCGAGGGCGGCTCGGACGGTGGCCAGTGCGAGCAGGGCGGCGGTCATGAGGTGGAGTCCGCCGCGTAGTGCGCGCTGGGCGGTGGGGAAGGGGATCACGGTTCTTCCCAGTCTAGGTTTTTGTCAGTCGGTCGGCATCGGTCAGAAGGTGTAAGCGGTGGTGCGCCTTTCGATCTTGAAAGTGCGGCTGGCGGCCTGATGTCTGAAGGGGGTTGGTGCGCGGACAGTGGGTTCCTGCTGCCTGGCACCAGAGTCGGGCGTACGGAAGTGGGACTGTCGTGTTCGTCGCGTGGAGGGACCTGCGGTTCGCCCGGGGCCGGTTTGCTCTGATGGGGACGGTGGTCGTGCTGATCACCGTGCTGGTGGGGCTGTTGTCGGGGTTGACGGCGGGGCTGGGGCGGGAGAGCACGTCGGCGGTGACGGGGTTGCCCGCGGACCGGCTGGTGTTCTCCCCGGCGGCCGGCGGGGGTCTGTCGTTCACTGAGTCCAGGGTGTCGGAGCGGACGCGTCAGGGGTGGGCGCGTCAGCCGGGCGTGCGGCGGGCCGATCCGTTGGGGATCGGTACGGTGCGGGCCGGTGCGGGGCGGCGGGTGGCGGCGGTGGCGTCGTTCGGGGTGGAGCCGGGTTCGCCGTTGGCGCCGCGTTCGGATCTGCTGTCGGACGGGGCGGTCGTGCTGTCCGTCGGTGCGGCCGACGTCCTGGGCGTGCGGGCGGGGGACCAGGTGGATCTGGGTGGTCGTACGGTGCGTGTCGCCGCAGTGGCGGGGGACGCTTCGTACAGTCATACGCCGGTGGTGTGGACGGACCTTTTGGTGTGGCGGCAGGTGACGCGGGCGGGTGACGGTGCGGCCACCGTGGTGGCGTTGCGGACTGGCCCCGGGCTGCGGACGGGGGTGTCGGACAAGGAGTTGGGCACCCGTACGGTCGGTCTGGACGATGCTTTGTCGGCGGTGGGTTCGTATACGGCGGAGAACGGTTCGTTGCAGTTGATGCGTGGGTTCATCTTTGCGATCTCCGCTTTGGTGGTGGGGGCGTTCTTCACGGTGTGGACTATCCAGCGCAGTGGTGATGTGGCTGTGTTGAAGGCGTTGGGGGCGTCGACGGGGTATCTCCTGCGTGATGCGTTGGGGCAGGCCCTGGCGTTGCTGGTGCTGGGCACCGTGGTGGGGACGGTGATCGCCGTGGGGGTCGGTGCGGCGGTGTCCGGGAGTGTTCCGTTCGTTCTGGATGTCGGGACGGTGCTGCCGCCGGCGTTGGTGATGATCGTGCTGGGGACGGCGGGTGCGGCGCTGGCCGTCCGCAAGATCACGTCCGTCGATCCGCTGACGGCGCTGGGGAGCGTCCGGTGACCGGGGCCGCCGGGCGCGATGCCCCGGTGCGCGGCCTGACGACCTGTGTCCTTTCCGACCCGCGGAGCCTTTGATGAGCCTGACCCTGACCGGCGTCACCCTGACCTACCCCGACGGCGCGACCCGGTTGACCGCGCTGGACGATGTGGACCTGGAGGTGCCGCGCGGCACCCTGACCTTGGTGGTGGGGCCGTCGGGGTCGGGGAAGTCGAGCCTCCTGGCGGTGGCGGCCACTTTGATCACCCCGGACCGCGGGCAGGTCGTGGTCGACGGTGTCTGTACGGACGGGATGAACCGGCGGAAGCTGGCGGAGCTGCGTCGGACCCGGATCGGCATGGTGTTCCAGCAGCCGAACCTGCTGCCTTCGCTGACGGCCGCCGAGCAGTTGCAGCTGATGGTGCATCTGGACGGTCGCCCGGCGCGGACGGGGCGGGCCCGTGCGCTGGAACTGCTGTCCGCCGTCGGGTTGGCCGATCAGGCGCACAAGCGTCCGCAGCAGATGTCGGGCGGGCAGCGGCAGCGGGTCAACATCGCCCGATCGCTGATGAACGAGCCGACGGTGCTGCTGGTGGACGAGCCGACCAGTGCGCTGGACCGGGAGCGTGGTGCGGCGGTGCTGCGCCTGATCGCCGGTCTCACCCGGGAGCGGGGCACGGCCACGGTGCTGGTCACCCACGACCAGGCGCACCTGGAGCTGGCCGACCAGGTGGTATCGGTGTGTGACGGGCGGGCATCGACAGGGCGCGGTGAGCCTGCGAACGTGTGAGGCGTTGTTGCCGGGTCCGACGGGTTGACGGGGTGTCCTGATGGTGCAGCAGGTGGAGCGGGTGGAGATCACAGCGGGCGGGCTGGTGTTCCGCGCCAGGGTCGCGGGCCCTGAGGACGGACGGCTGGTCGTGCTGTTGCACGGCTTTCCGCAGACGTCCGCGGAGTGGCTGTCGCAGTTGGACGCCCTGGCCGGGGCGGGATACCGGGCGGTCGCGTTCGACCAGCGCGGCTACTCGCCGGGGGCGCGCCCCCGGGAGGAGTCGGCGTACGACCGGGACGCCCTGGTCGGTGATGTGCTGGCGGTGCTGGACGCGCTGGGGGCGCAGCGGTGTGACCTGGTGGGGCACGACTGGGGCGGTGCGGTGGCCTGGCAGGTGGCGGGGCTGCACCCGGGCCGGGTGCGGTCGCTGACGGTGGTGTCGACGCCGCATCCGGACGCGATGTGGGCGGCGTCGAGGGATGAGGCGTCCGGGCAGCGGGAGCAGTCGTCGTACATGAAGCTGTTCCGGACGCGGGGCACGGCCGAGGAGACGTTGCTGGCGGACGACGCCCGGTATCTGCGGGGGGTGTACGGGGGGTTGCGGGCGGAGTCGGTGGCCGAGTATCTGGGGGTGCTGCGGGAGCCGGGGGCGTTGACGGGTGCGTTGAACTGGTACCGGGCGGTGGATCCGAAGTCGTTGCATGAGGCGGGGGTGATCGTGGTGCCGACGTTGTTCGTGTGGGGTGAGGAGGATGCGGCGCTGGGGCGGACGGCGGCGGAGCTGACGGGTGGTCATGTGGGTGGGCCGTACCGGTTCGTGGCTTTGCCGGGGGTGGACCACTGGGTGCCGGAGAACGGTGCGGAGGTGTTGAACGCGGCGTTGTTGGAGCATTTGGGCGTGTACTGACGGTGGGGTTGTCGGTGACGGCGGTGGGTGCCGGGTGTCGGTGCGCGGTGGCACCCGGCCGGGTCCGGGGGTGTCCCGTACGCGGTCACCGGGGTCGGGTGAGCCGTCGACCGAAGTCTGGGCGGCGTGGCCGGTCGGCCGCAGTGCCGGCCTGGTGCGGTCTCCTACCGTGGGGATTGGGTGGGCGGTGGGCCGACGCGATGGTGTTGGACGACAATGCTCTGGCGCACCACGTGTGGAAGGCTGCGGGGTATGCGCGGCAGGAGCAGTGGGCGCGGTGGGTCAAGCCGCTGTGACCTGCGGGCGGGCCGGGTGCCGGGCGGGTTTTGAGCTGTGGTGCGGGTGTGCTGCGCGGTGTCGGCCCGGTCGTGGGTCGGGAGTGTGGAGGCCGTCGTACGGTCGCGCTGCGCCGCGACGGCCGCAAAGTGGTTGCCCGCGGTGTCGTGACCTGCGACGATCCGCCTGATGACAGACGACATGACACCCCGGGTTCTCATTTCACCGCAGCGCGAGCCGGAGACGGTCCGTTTCGTGCCGTTGCCTACGGCTGCGATGGCCGCCCTGTTGGACGGCGACCTGCCCGGCGCGAGCGCCCTGACGGGGGTGGTCCTGACGGACTACTTCACGACGGACAAGGCTGCGTGGTTGTGGCGCTACCGCCTGGGCCAGTTGGAGCGGGACCCGTCGGCCGCGCCGTGGATCGTGCGGGCGGTGGTCACGCGCCCTGACGACACGGTGGTGGGGCACGCCGGGTTCCACGGGCCGCCGGACGCGGACGGCATGGTCGAGGTCGCCTACTCGGTCGATCCGGCGCACCGCCGTAAGGGTTACGCCACCGCGATGCTGCGTGAGCTTTTGCGCCTGGCCGCCGACGATCCGTCGGTGGTGCGGGTGCGGGCTTCGATCAGCCCGGACAACGCGGGGTCGCTGGCGACCATCCGGGGCTTCGGGTTCGTGCGCGTCGGTGAGCTGTGGGACGACGAGGACGGCCTTGAGCACCTGTTCGAGGTGCCCGCCCGGGACGTCGGCGACGCCGGGGATCGGCCGCGGCCGTAGTGGCGGGCGGACCCGGGGCCGGACTGCCGCAACGGGCGGTCCGGCCCCGGGACGCACCTTTCGGCCGCTTCACCGGCCCCGGGTGCGGCGTGCGCGGCGGCTTCGCGGTTCAGTCGGCCCGTACGGCGTAGACGACCGCTTCGGCCTGGGCGGCGTGCGACGGCGGGTAGGACACGGTGTGCACGCTTCCGTCCGCCCCGGCCACGGGTGTGGACATCCAGCGGGTGCCCATCGGCCGCGTCCAGCGTTGCTTTCCGGTTTTGACGTCCAGTCCGGCGAGCGCGCCGTTGGGTTTGGGCTCGATCATTTCGGGCTGCGCGCCGGCGGTGGGGGTGCCGGTGGGCTGTGCGGTGACCGCGTCGACGCTCACGCACAGTGTGCCGCCGACGAGTACGGGGGTGGACAGGCCGCCGGCCACTGCGTCGCCGGTGGGGTGGGTCCACCGGACCTGTCCGGTGGCGGCGTTGACCGCGTACACCGTCCCCTGGCTGGCGAAGATCAGTGGGGGGTCGGTGGGTGCGGGGGTTTTGGTGGGTTCCGCGTCGCCGGACTGTACGGCTGAGGGGTAGGCGGCGAAGTAGACGGTGGTGCCGTTCTTGTCGGCTGTGACCCGGGTGGTGTGCCGTACGTCCGTCTGGAGTTTCCAGTTGACGCCGCCGGTGCCGGTGTCCAGCGCCTGGAGGGAGGCGGTGGATGCCTCGTCCTTGCCGTTGGTGGTGATGTACAGGGTGTTGCCGAACACCTGCGGGGTGCCGCCGGAGCCCGCGGCCATGCCTTCGGTGCGCCAGCGCTGCCGGCCGGTGGCGGTGTCGACGGCGTAGGCCACCCGGTCCTTGTCGGTGCCCGGGTCGCCCGCAGTGGTGCGGATGAACAACGCGCCGTCGGCCAGGAGGGGCTCCGACACCCACGGTTCCTTCGTCAGGAAGGACCACTTCTGTGTGCCGTCGGCGGGATTGAGGGCCAGTGCGGTGCCGCCGTAGGAGCTGTACTGCGGCTGAGCCGTCACGTACACCGTCCCGTCTGCTCCGACGGCGGGCGTGGACGGGAAGTACCCCGTGCCGGCGGTCCCCGCGGCTGCTGATGAGGGCCAGTTGACGCCCGGCGACGGCGGGAAGGCCCACCTGACGGCTCCGCCGCCCGTCGGGTCCAGGGCCGTGACGCTGCCGGATTTGCTGTCGTCCTCCGAGGTGCGGCCCACGGCCAGCACCAGCAGGCCGCCGGCCAGGGTGTCCGCGACAGTGACCGCCATCGACGTGAACGGCTGCTGCCAGCGCGGCGATCCGGTCACCGCGTCGAAGGCGTGCACGGTGGAGGTGTAGGGCTTGTCGGAGCTGGAGGTGTCCTTGGGGGAGCGCGCGACCAGGTACACCGCGTCCCCGACGACGGTGGGTTTGCCGACGTAGTGGGCGGCGGCGGTGCGCCGCCACAGTTCCTGGCCGCTGTCGGCCTTGAGCGCCACGAGGAACCCGGCCAGGCCCGCGGTCTCGGGGCCGACGCCGTCTCCGGCGACGTACACGATGCCGTGGTGCACGACCGTCGACGGTGCGCCCATCTTGCCCACGGCGGTCTGCCACAGGCTCTCGCCGGCAGAACCGCCGTCCCCGGTCAGCAGCCAGCCGCCCGTGCCGGCGGCGGCCGCGACGGCGACGACTCCGCCGGCGACCAGGAAGTTGCGGCGGCTCAGGCGGCGGCCCGGTGTGGTGGCGTCGAACACGGTCGACTGTGCCGACTGTTGGGTTGTGGCGGTTTCCCGCGTTGTCGCGGCGGCGGGCGGACGCGGCGGCCGGGGCGGCTGCACGGTGCCCCCGACGGGGGTCACCTGTGTCACGGCGGTGCCTTCGGGCGCGGGTGTCGTGACCGCCTCCGGTGAGTCCGCCCGGGTCGCCGGAGGGGGGCCGGCCGGCGTCTCGACCTGAACGTGAGGTCGAGGGTCGTGACCTTCACCCATGTGACGCCGGGTCAGTTCCGCGGCGAGCGCCGCCGGCAGCCAGGCCCCGCTGTCGACGACGGTGGCGTCGCGGTCGCCGACGGCGCGGCGCAGCACCTCGGGCAGCGTGGGTCGGTCCTGCGGGCGTTTGGCCAGGCAGTGGGCCAGGAGTTCGCGCATCGCGCCGGGCACCATGTCCAGGCGTGGTCCGGTCTGGATGACGCGGAACAGCATCTGCATCTGCGGCAGCGGCTCGTCGGGGTCGAAGGGGCCGCGCCCGGTGCCCGCGTAGACGAGCACCGAGGCGAGGGAGAACACGTCGCTGGGTGGGCCGACCTGTTCGCCCATGGCCTGCTCGGGTGACATGTACGTGGGGGAGCCGATTGTCTGGCCGGTGCCGGTCAGCGGGTTGGTGCCGGATTCCACGGCGCGGGAGATGCCGAAGTCGATGACGCGTGGGCGGTCGCGGCCCAGGATGACGTTGGACGGTTTGAGGTCGCGGTGGACCAGGCCGGCGCGGTGGATGGCCATGAGGGCTTCGACCAGTTGTGCGGCCAGGATGCGCAGTGCCGGTTCGGGGAGTGGCCCGAAGTCGCGGACGGCGTCGCCCAGGGGCAGTCCGGTGAGGTATTCGGTGGCCAGCCAGGGTGGTTCGGAGTCGGGGTCGGCTTCGGCGATGGGTGCTGTCCAGGCGCTGTCGACGCGGCGGGCGGCGTCGACTTCGTGGCGGAAGCGGTCGCGGAAGCCGGGGTCGTGGGCGTATTCGGCGCGGACGGTCTTGACGGCGGCGCGCAGGCCGCCGGGGGATATGCCGAGGTAGACCGAGCCCATGCCGCCTTCGCCGAGGCGTGCCCGCAGTCTGTAGGGGCCCAATTGCCTCGGATCTTCCGGACGCAGCGGTTCCATGCTCACCCAACCCCGTGTGTTCGCCCCGGGCGTTCCGAAACCGGTGCCGGGTGTGTGCGACTGATGGACGGTCAGCGTAGTGGGCGCGTGCGTGGAAGACCTCGGCGGAGGCCCTGGAGGCGCAGGTCTTCCAGGCGGCACGCGACCAGGTGGCCGCCGCCGACCAGGTGTGCGACGCACGGGGCCGGAGCGTGGGGGCGACGATGACCTCCTGGCCCGGGCGTCGCAACGACCCGTGTGACAGCGGGGGGGGAGGTCCGCGCACACGAACGCCGGCCCGGCCGGGGGAGAGGCACCCCCGGCCGGGCCGGCGTTGTTACGGTGTGGCGCCGTCCGGCCGGCGTACTGCCCGGCCGGCCTGCTGCGCCGGTCGGCCTACTGGGTGCCGTCGCGGAAGCCGGCGCTGTGCGGCAGCGGTGCCGGGGTGTCGGCCTCCGTCGGCTGCTGGACGGCCGGCTCGTACACCGGCTCGGCGGCCACGACGGGCTCGACGGACGGGGCCGGCAGGCAGGTGAAGCCCAGTTTGGTCAACGCCCGGACCACTTCAGGGGTGTTGAAGTCCTGCGGACGCTGCCCGGTGATCACCGACCCGACCTGCTTGATCGGGTAGGTACGGCGGCCGATCTTTACTGATTCGCCGGTGACAGGTTCAGCCTTGATCCCGCTCATCGCCCTTTCCACCTCGCTCTGCTGCAGGTGGAAGGAAAAACCAGCGATGGTGAAGCGCATAGTGCCTCAGTCAGCAGTAGGGATGGTGCAGGTACCCCCAAGCGTCTCACATGCGAAGGTCGTACGTACCGCCGCTGGGCTGCCGTACATGCTGTCTGAGGGCTCCGGACGGTGGGCAGGCTCGCTGGTGGACGACAGTCGGACAGGGATCGGGGAGACCAATGGACGCACTCGTACTGGGGCCGCTGCTCCGCCATGTGGACCGCACCACAGCGACGGTGTGGGTGGAGACCGCCGGCGCCGCGCGGGTCACCGTGGAATGTGGCACGGCGTCAGGTGCCGCGCACACCTGGCAGGCCGGCGGGCACCACTACGCTCTGGTGGTGGTCGACGGACTGGAACCGGGCACCGTCACCCCCTACACGGTCGCGCTCGACGGCGCCGGGGTCTGGCCGCCGCCGGAGTCGGCGCTGCCGCCGAGCACCATCCGTACGCTGCCCGACGGGCAGGCCGGGCAGGCCCTGCGGATCACCTTCGGCTCGTGCCGCTGGTCCAGCCCGCCCAGCGGCGGCGACCAGGGCGGCACCGCGCAGGAGGTGATGGGCCCCGACGCCCTGGACTGCCTGGCCAAAAAGCTCATCGCCGGGCACGCGGACCTGCGGCCCGACGCCCTGCTGCTGCTCGGCGACCAGGTGTACGCCGACGAGACCTCCGCGCGCATGCGGGAGACCCTGGCGCAGCGCCGTGACCTGAGCGTTCCGCCGGGGGGGCAGGTCGCCGACTTCGAGGAGTACACGCAGTTGTACCTGGAGTCGTGGGGTGACCCGGAGATCCGCTGGCTCCTGTCGACCGTGCCCAGCGCCATGGTCTTCGACGACCACGACGTGATCGACGACTGGAACACCTCGTACGCCTGGCGGCAGGACATGGCGGAGGTTGTGTGGTGGCCGCAGCGGATCTCCGGCGCGCTCGCGTCGTACTGGGTCTACCAGCACCTGGGCAACCTCGATCCGCGTGCTCTGGAGCAGGACGAACTGTACGCGCGGGTGCGTGAAGCCGGGCGCGACGGTGACGCCGCGGAGTTGCTCGACGAGTTCGCCGTACAGGCCGACGCGGAGGCTGACGGGAAGGGCCGTGCCCGGTGGAGTTTCCGGCGTGACTTCGGTCGCACGCGGCTGCTGATGATCGACTCCAGGGCGGGGCGGGTCCTGACCAAGGACGCCAGGGGGATGGTCGGCGCGGACGAACTGGCGTGGATCGCGGGGCAGATCGATGAGGGCGGCTTCGACCACCTGTTGATCGGTACGTCCCTGCCGTGGTTGTTGCCGCACGGCATCCACGACCTCGAGTCGTGGAATGAGGCGTTGTGCGCGGGGGCCCGCGGGGACCGGGTCGCGGGGTGGAGTGAGAAGGTGCGGCGGGCCGGGGACCTCGAACACTGGGCGGCGTTCCGGGAGTCGTTCGACGCGTTGGCCGGTCTGATCGGCCGTGTCGCCCGGGACGGTGTGGCGGGGGAGCGGCCGCCGGCGACGGTCAGTGTCCTGTCGGGGGACGTCCACCACGCTTATGCCGCTGAGGCTGTGTGGACGGACGCGGCGTGTGGTCCCGCGTACGGGACCGGGGCTGCGGCGTCGTGGCACAGTCGGGTGGTGCAGTTGACGTGCTCCCCGGTGCACAATTCGGTGTCGGGGGGTATTCGTCTGGGGTTTCGTTTCGGCTGGAGCCGGGCGGCCCGGCTGATCGGCCGCGGGCTGGCCGGGCATGCCGGGTTGCGGCCGGTGCCGGTGGAGTGGACGAAGCTGGGCGGGCCGTGGTTCGGGAACCATCTGATGACGCTCACGTTCGAGGGTCGCGGTGCCCGGCTGGCGCTGGACCGTGCGGCGCCTGACAAGTTGCGGCCGTTCCGCCGGGTGAAGCCGGGTCCCGGTGGCGCGGAGGCGACGTTGCGCAGGCGGGGGACGGTGACGGTCCGCGAGGGCTGACCGGGCTGGGTCCGGGCCGGGCCGGGCATCGCCTGGGGCGCTGGGGTGCTGGGGCTTCCTGGCGGTGTGGCGGTGTGGTCCCGCAGCGCGGTCGCCGGGCCGGGCGGGGGCCGGGGTGTTTCGGGAGGATCAATCTGGGTGCAATGTTACTGGGGTGTATTCGCGGGTTGTGGTGCGGTGACGCGGGCGAGCAGATCCACTTCGGCGCGTAGTCGCGCCAGTAGCCCGGCGACGCCGTCCGGGTCCGTCGTGGCGGCCAGGCTGTCGACGATGGCTGAAATCCGGCTGGCGGCCGCGTCGATCTCCAGGGTCCGCCGGTCGGTGGGATCTTCGCGTACGGAGGCCTCGTAGGTCTGTGCCGGTGTGTGGGGTTGTGCGGTGCGCCGGCGCCAGGCGCGGGTGCGGCAGGCGGGGGAGCAGTAGCGCGGCGGCCGGCCGATGCGGGTGCGGCCCGGTGAGGTGAGTCCGGCGTTGGGCCTGGCCGCCTGGAGGTCGTTGCCGCAGATGACGCAGCGGGCTTCCACGGTTGTCCTGTCCGTTGTGCGGGGCCGGACGGGCTTGTCCGGACCCCGCAGGGTACCGCCCGACATGCCGGAACGTGGCGGAGCGTTTACGGTGAATCACGAGGGGTGGGGCTTGCGGCTGTCGTACGTGTGCGGCGGCTGAATCCAAGGAGCGTGCAGTGGCTGTACACCCGGAGCTCAACGGTAAGCGCGTCAAGGCCGACGACGATCCGAAGGTCTACCTTGTGGTCGACGGGGCCCGGCGGTCGCTCACCGGCGAGGAGCAGTACTTCAGGCTGTGGTCGAGCTGGGACGGCGTCGAAGCCATGGACCTCGGTGACATCGACGAGGGGCCCGCGTTGGACGGCGGTGCCTATCTGGCCAGGCAGGACGACGCGCAGCGTCTGTTCGTGGTCAACGGCGGCGAGAAGATGTTCATCCCCAGCGATGAGGCGATGGGCCGCTACGGCTTCGACGCGTCGCTGGCGCGTGCGGTCCCGGTCGCCGACCTCGACGCTCTGGGTTCGGGTCCTGACCTGTCCTGACGCCGGGTAGGAGGTTTCGGTGCGGGAGCCCCCGGCGACGTAGTGTCGCCGGGGGCTCTTCGTGTCGGGCCGGCCTCAGCGGTGTGCGGCGCCGACGCGGGCCGCCGAGGTGCCCAGGCCCGCCGGTCCGCGCCACCGCGGGGCCGGGGGTGTGACCTGCCGCAGGAGTTCGGCTTCGCGGTAGCGGTCGCACCCTTCGTGCCAGTTGAGGATGCCCGACAGCCAGTTCTTGAGCTCCTGCGCGTAGCCGTCCAGGGTGGCGCGCGCTTCGGCGTCGAGGCCGTAGTCGCGGTACAGGGCGGGCAGGCCGGTGGCCACCACGTGTTCGAACTCGCGCGTGCGCGCGGTCATCAGGTCGTGCACGATGCGCAGGGCGGCCTGCCGGTCGCAGGAGAGGAAGTTCTCCACGACCAGGACCGCGTTGTGGATCTCCCCGTCGAACTGGACCTCCTTCTGGTTGGAGAAGACGTCGTTGATCAGGCACGCGACGTCGGCCGCTGCCGACTCCATGGCCCGGACGGGGCGGGTGTCGTAGACCCCGGCGGGGACGGTCCTGCCGTGGGCCAGCCGGGACAGGCGCATGGTGAGGTCGGAGCCGAAGGTCTGCCTGCGCATCTCGGTGTATGGGAAAGACTTCACGGGGGGCGTTTTCGTCGGGTGGGGGCCTTCGGGGGTTTTTATCCCCCGGGCCGGGGCTACGGTGAGGACCGGCCACCGCCCGCCGACCGGACGGCCCGGGCGGGACCGCCACATGTGAAGAGGCCAGCCCATGATCCGGGTCTTCCTGCTCGACGACCACGAAGTCGTCCGGAGAGGCCTCGCCGACCTCCTGGGCGCGGAGCCCGACATCGAGATAGTCGGCGAGTCCGGGTCGGCCGCCGAAGCCGTCCGGCGCATCCCGGCGCTGCGTCCCGACGTGGCGATCCTCGACGGGCGGCTGCCCGACGGCAGCGGCATCGACGTGTGCCGTGACGTGCGGTCCCGGAACCCGGAGATCAACGCTCTGATCCTCACGTCGTACGACGACGAGGAGGCCCTGTTCGCCGCGATCATGGCCGGTGCGGCCGGCTACGTGCTCAAGCAGATCCGCGGGCAGGACCTCGTCACGGCGGTGCGCACGGTCGCCGCCGGGCAGTCGCTGCTCGACCCGGCGGTCACCGCCCGGGTCCTGGACCGGGTGCGCCGGGGGCCCGTGGCCGCGGTCACGCCGACGGGTCTGACCGAGCGGGAGAAGCAGGTGCTCGTGCACATCACCACGGGCCTGACGAACCGGGAGATCGCCGAACAGCTCGGGCTGGCGGAGAAGACGGTCAAGAACTACGTGTCCGCCGTGCTGAACAAGCTCGGGCTGGAGCGCCGGGTGCAGGCGGCGGTGTACGCGACGGAGTTGCAGCACGGCACCGGGCGGCAGGGACGCGACACCTGAGTTCTCCGTCCGAGGGCCCTTCGGCCCGGTCCGGCGGTACCCGCGCGCCCGGTTCCCCCGGTGGGCGGACCTGCCGGTGGTCCTGCGCGGAGACTCCGGGGTCACCCTGTGGCCCACGTCACAGCGCCGGGACCGGCGCGGAGCGATGATTTTCCGGCGGCACGGCAGTCTCCACTGGTGTACGCCACCCGGAACGAAGAAGACGAAGAAGAGGATCAACCCCATGCGCATTGTGGTCAGTGAGTTCATCAGCCTGGACGGCGTCGTGCAGGCACCCGGCGGACAGGGTGAGGACGACGACGGCGCCTTCGCCCACGGCGGCTGGTCGCACCCGTTCTTCGACCCGACGGTGGGCGGCGCCTTCGACGACGTGACGGCCAAGGCCGGGGCGCTGCTGTTCGGGCGCCGCACGTGGCAGACGATGGCCGCCGCGTGGCCCGGGCGGGCCGGCGACCCGTTCGCCGACCGGATGAACGCCCTGCCGAAGTACGTCGTGTCCCGGACGCTGGGCGACGACCGGCTGACGTGGGACAACACCACGCTCATCCCCGGCGACGACGCCCTCGCCCGCATCCGGGAGCTGCGCGCGGCCGACGGCGGCGACCTGGTGGCCATGGGCAGCCCCACACTCGTACGCACTCTCCTGAGCGAGGGCCTGGTCGACGAACTGCGGCTCATGGTCATGCCGGTGCTGCTGGGCGGCGGAAAGTCGGTCTTCCCCGCCGACGGTGGACTGCGCACCCTGGAACTGGTCTCCGCGGTCACCAGCGGCACGGGCGTTCAGGTGTGCACCTACCGGCCGGTCACCGCGGGGTAGCCGGGTGCCGGGCGGGCCGGCGGGGCGGTCACGTCACCGCACGCCGACACCGTACGGCCCGTACAGGTCGAGCAGCCGCACCCGGTCGGCCTGCAGCCGGTCGGCGATCACCTTGGCGCACAGCAGCACCAGGGTGTAGCCGAACGCGGGGTCGCGCCCACACTCGGCGCGCACGGCCGCCGCGTCGAACTCCACCGCCCGTACGGTGCCCACGGCGGTTGCGCCCAGGTGCCAGCGGTAGGGCTGGAACAGCCAACCCCAGCCGAGCAGGTCACCCGGGCCCAACTTGTCCACCACGGCCGCCCGGCGGCCGGGGACGTGCAGGTCGAGGGTGACCGCGCCACTGTCGAGCAGGTAGAACCGGCTCGCCGCCGCTCCTTCGTCGAAGATGCGGGTCCCCGCCGGGAAGACCACGTCTTCGCCGAGTGACCGCAGCCGCTCGGCGTGCGGTTCGGGGAGCCGCCCGAGCAGTCCGGTGGTGTACGTCATCACTGAGCCCCTTCCGCTGGTGTGTGCCGGGTCCGGCCGCATCGGCCTGCCCGCGTGCCGGCCCGTACGCGATCCCTCTGCCCGGCCACGGAACCGCGGGTGCGACGTCGCAAGCCACGACCCCGTACGCGATGGCTTTGCTATTTCTCCGGCGCGACCCGCGCCGGGCGGCCCGTGCGCAGCGCCAGGCCGATGCCGTCGGCCCACGCGTCGATCTCGGCCCAGTCGCGGAAGTCGCCGAAGCGTCCGCCGCCGAAGCGGAAGGCGATGCGGCCCAGCGGCGGGAAGTGGTCTTTGTGGACGGCGCCGGCGAACGTGTGGTGGTCGCGTACGTCCAGTGTTCCGGGTAGGGCGGTGACGGCGTCGGGTGTCCTGGCCGTGCGCTGGAAGGTGCCGCCGAGGGCGCGGGTGAGGCCGACGCTGAAGAGCCAGACGGGGCGTGTGGTGACCGCTGCCGTGTGGTTGACGAGGAATTCGGCGGCCGGCGGGAGCCACTGGGCGTTGTGGACGGCGCTGCCGAGGACGAACGCGTCGTAGTCGCGGGTGTCCGGGGCCGAGGCCATGTCGGCGGCCACGGCTTGGACGCCGTTGCCGGTGAGGCGGGTGGCGATGCGTTCGGCGATTTCGCGGGTTGATCCGTGGACGGTTTCGTAGGCGACGAGGACTGTCATGGCGTCATCTCCCTGACTGTTGGTACGACCTCACGATGTGTGCGGTGTCCGGTGGTGTGACAGGGCCGCCCGGCCCGGGTCCGCGGGCCGGGCGGCCCTGAACAGGCGGGCACGCGCGATCCACGATGGGACCTGGTAGCCGGAAGTGCCTTGGTGAGGACGGAGCGGGGAAGTGGACGATTCGGCGATGCGCGGGCTCGGACGTCGGGAGGCCCTGGACCTGGTCCGCGGCTCGGCGCTGGGGAGGGTCGTGTTCACGCTGCGGGCGATGCCCGCGATCCGGCCGGTGAACTTCGCGCTGGTGGGTGACGACGTGGTGTTCCACGCGGCTTCGGGTTCCCGGGTGGCCCGTGCGCTGGAGGGTGCGGTGGTGGCGTTCGAGGTCGACCGGTTCGACCTGGAGCTGCGGCGGGGGTGGAGTGTGACGATCACCGGGGTGGCGCGGGAGGTGCTCGACCCGGTGGAACGGGCCCGGCTGTCGGCCTGTATTCCCCCGGCGTGGGCAGCGGGGCCGGACGGGAGTGTGATCCGGATCGACGCCGAGCTGGTGGCGGGGCAGTCCACGGAGGTGTCCGTTGCGGGGTGGGGGACGGTCGCGCGGCCGCATTGATGAACCCTGGGCACGTGAGCAGGTGGGCATGTGAGTATTCGAACCAAACTGGAGGTCTGCATGACGCCCGGAACAGCCGTTGTCCCCACGCCGCACCCGGAGCCTGACCTCACCGCCGTGGACGCGTGGTGGCGGGCGGCGAACTACCTGACGGTCGGCCAGATCTACCTGAAGGACAATCCGCTGCGCGCCGAGCCTTTGCGGCCGGAGCACATCAAGCCGCGGCTGCTGGGGCACTGGGGTACGTCGCCGGGTCTGAACCTGGTGTACGCGCACCTGAACCGGGTGATCCGTGAGCGGGGCCGCAGCGTCATGCACGTGACGGGCCCCGGGCACGGGGGGCCGGCGGCGCTGGCGGCGTCGTGGCTGGACGGTACGTACTCGGAGCGTTTCCCCGACGTGCCGCGGGACGCGGCGGGTATGCGGGAGTTGTTCAAGCAGTTCTCGTTCCCCGGCGGGGTGCCCAGCCACATCGCGCCGGGTGTGCCGGGTTCGATCCACGAGGGCGGTGAGCTGGGCTACAGCCTGTCGCACGCGTTCGGCGCGGCGTTCGACAACCCTGACCTGGTGGTGGCGTGCATCGTCGGTGACGGGGAGGCCGAGACGGGGCCGCTGGCGACGTCGTGGCACGGGAACAAGTTCCTGAGCCCGGCCACCGACGGCGCGGTGCTGCCGGTCCTGCACCTGAACGGCTGGAAGATCGCCAACCCGACGCTGCTGGCCAGGATCCCGCAGGAGGAGTTGCACGCGCTGCTGACCGGCTACGGCTGGGCCCCGTGCTACGTGGAGGGCGACGATCCGGCGGTGGTGCACCGGGCGATGGCGCGGGCGCTGGACGACTGCCTGGACGCGATCGACGCGTTCCAGTACACGGCGCGCAACGGTGGCGCCCGGGTCCGGCCGCGCTGGCCGATGATCGTGCTGCGCACACCCAAGGGCTGGACGGGCCCCGACGCGGTCGACGGGGTGCCGGTGGAGGGCACGTGGCGGTCGCACCAGGTGCCGTTGCCGGGTGTGCGGGAGAACCCGGCGCACCTGGCGCAGTTGGAGCGGTGGCTGGACTCGTACGGCCCCGGGGACCTGTTCGACACGGGCGGGCGGCCGCGGGCTGCGGTGCTGGCCAACGTGCCGGAGGGTGATCTGCGGCTGGGCGCTACGCCGCACGCCAACGGTGGTCTGCTGGTGCGTGACCTGCCGGTCCCCGACCGGCGGCAGTACGCCGTGCGGGTCGACAAGCCCGGCACGTCGATGTCCGAGCCGACGCGGGCGATGGGGGAGATGCTGCGCGATGTGATGGCCGCGACGGCGGCGGCGCGCACGTTCCGGGTGTTCGGCCCGGACGAGACGGAGTCCAACCGGCTGGGTGCGGTCCTGGAGGTCACCGCGAAGGCCTGGCAGGACCCGGTGACCGACCTGGACGTCCACCTGGCACCTGACGGCCGGGTGGTGGAGATGCTGTCCGAGCACACCTGCCAGGGCTGGCTGGAGGGCTATCTGCTGACCGGCCGGCACGGGGTGTTCTCCAGCTATGAGGCGTTCACGCATGTGGTGTCGTCCATGTTCAACCAGCACGCCAAGTGGTTGCACGCGTCCAGTGGGATCGACTGGCGTCCGCCGATCGCGTCGTTGAACTACCTGTTGACGTCGCACGTGTGGCGGCAGGACCACAACGGGGCCTCGCACCAGGACCCCGGGTTCATCGACCATGTGATCAACAAACGTCCCGAGGTCGTACGGGTGTACCTGCCGCCGGACACCAACTCGCTGCTGGCGGTGGCGGACCACGTGCTGCGCAGCCGCGGCTACGTGAACGTAATCGTGGCGGGGAAGCAGCCGTCGCACGACTGGCTGGGCGCTGAGGAGGCCGCGTCGCACTGTGCGCGGGGTGCGGGTGTGTGGGAGTGGGCGTCGAACGACGACGGTGAGCCGGACGTCGTGCTGGCGTGTGCGGGGGATGTGCCGACGCTGGAGACGGTCGCGGCGGCGGACATCCTGCGGCGTCATCTGCCGGACCTGCGGGTGCGGGTGGTCAATGTGGTGGACCTGATGCGGTTGCTGCCGCAGAGTGAGCATCCGCACGGGATGCCGGACGGGGAGTACGACGCTTTGTTCGGTACGGATGTGCCGGTGGTGTTCGCGTACCACGGGTATCCGTGGCTGATCCACCGGTTGACGTACCGGCGGCATGGTCACGGGCAGGTGCACGTGCGGGGTTACAAGGAGTTCGGGACGACGACGACGCCGTTCGACATGGTGGTGCTCAATGACATGGACCGGTTCCAGCGGGTGATCGATGTGATCGACCGGGTGCCGTCGTTGGGTCGGCGGGCGGCTGGGTTGCGGCAGCACATGCAGGATCTGCGGGCGCGGCACGGGGTGTGGATCAGGGAGTACGGGGAGGACATGCCGGAGGTGCGGGACTGGGCCTGGAGCCAGTGACCGGCTGACCGGTGCTCGACTGGGTTTGGCGGCCGTGACCGGCTGGTCGGCGTTCAGGAGCGCGCACAGGAGCCCGGCCCCCGCGTAACCGCCGCGGGGGCCGGGTTTCCGTGCGTCCTATGGTGTCTTGTGTGCCTTGCGTGCCTTGTGTTTCACCGGCACCACCGCGACGGGGCAGGGCTGGTGGTGCAGCACCGCGTGTGTGGTCGGCCCCAGGCGCAGCGGGAACGCCCCGTGGCCGCGGTGGGCGGCCACGACCAGGAGTCCGGCGTGCGCTGCGGTTTGTATGAGGACGGACGCCGGGGTGCCGAGTGTCACGACGGACTCGATGGTCACGTCGGGCGTCCGGGCGCGGACGTCGCGCAGGGTGTCCTCCAGGACCGCGTTCTCGCTGTCGGCGATCCCGGTGGTGTCGACGGCCATGGGTGTGGCCATGCCGGCTGCGTACATCGGCATGTTCCAGGAGTGCACGGCGGTGACGGTGCCGCCGGTGCGGCGGGCCTGGGCGACGGCGAATTCGACGGCGGGTGTGTCGGTGTGGTCGTCGACGCCGACCACGATGTCGATTCCGGTGGCTTTGGCCGGGTCGTCGGGTACGACGACGACTGCGCAGGTGGCGTGGGCGCAGACGCGCAGGGAGACGGAGCCTAGGAGCAGGCCGGTGAATCCGCCGTGGCCGCGGCTGCCGACGACGATCAGGTCGGCGCGTCCGCTGGCTTCCAGGAGGGCGTCGGCGGCGGGGCCGTTGCGCAGTTCGGCTTCGACCTGGAGGTGGGGGTGGGTCGTCTGGGCCTGGGTGACGGCCTTCTTGAGGAGGATGTTCGCGGCTTCGCGGACGGAGGGGTTCTCCCATACTTCTGTCGTTGCGCGGCCGCCGGTCGGGACGGCGGTGAGGATGTACAGCGGTGTCTTGGCTTCGGCGGCGGTGCGGGCGGCCCAGGTGAGGGCGTGTCCGCTGCCGGGGGAGCCGTCGTAGCCGACGAGGACGCCGAGGTCGGGGACGGGGTGGGTGGTGCTCATGGTTGTCTCCTGGGGAGTTGGTGTCGTGTGCTGCCGGGCGTGGGTGTTCAGCGCAGTTGCCGTAGGTAGGGGTCGTGCCAGGTGCGTGGGGTCAGGTGGATGTGGGCGTCGACGGCGGTGACGCCGTCGGGGCGGGCGGTCAGTGGGTTGAGCCTGGCTTCGGTGACCTGTGGGTTGTCTTCGGCCAGGTGGGAGAGGCGGTGCAGGGTGTCGGCCAGGGCGTCGGTGTCGACGGGGTCGGTGCCGTGCGGGCCGTAGAGGAGGGGTGCGAGCCGGGAGCCGGTGATCAGTGCGGCGGCGTCGAGGTCGGTGAGGGGGGTGAGCCGGGCGTTGTGGTCGCCGGTGACGGCGGTGGAGGTGCCGCCCGTGCCGAAGACGACGACGGGTCCGAGGGTTTCGTCCTGGGTGACGCCGGCCAGGAGTTCGACGCCGGGGGCGGCCATCGGCTGGACGACGGCCCCGGTCATGGCGGCGTCGAGTCTGCGGGTCAGGTCGGTGAAGGCGGCGCGGACCTGGTCGTCGCCGTGCAGGTTGAGGTGGACGCCGCCGAGGTCTGACTTGTGGACGATGCCGGGGCCGTACGCCTTGAGCGCGATCCGCCCGTCGGGGCCGAGTGGACTCATTTCGCGGGCCGCGTGGACGGCTTCGTCGGTGGTGCTGACGTAGCGCCAGGGGATCTGCGGGATGGTGTAGGCGGCCAGGAGCTGGGCGGTCGCGTGCGGTGGCAGCCGGCCGCCGCCGGGGTGCAGGTGCAGGAAGTCCGTGATGACGGTGCGGGCGGCGTCCTTGTCGATGCCGTCGGGGCGGGGCACGGTGCCGCGTGGGCGGGTGAGCCACAGGGCGCGGTCGACGGCGTGTGCGAGGGCGGTGGCGGCGGTGTGGGCGTCGTTGTAGACGGGCAGTCTGCCGCCGGTGCCGGTGGGCACGAGGTCGACGGTGACGGCCCGTTCGGGGGCGACGGCGACGATCGGCCGGGTGTGCGGGGGTTGTGGCCACACCCGGTCGGTGGGGTGGGGTGAGAGGGCGTCGTACGGGGTCCGTTCGCGGCAGGGCGCGGCGTCGGGGTCCGTGCCCAGGACGGTGACGGTGTACGGGGGCGCAGCGGGGAAGGGCGGGACGTCCACGCCTTCGAGGAACCCGGTCAGGGGTGTCCCCAGTGGGCTGGGGGCCAGGGCCAGGACGACCGCGTCGACGTGGCCTGAGGCCAGGACGTGCTCCACACAGGCGCGCAGCCGCTCGGGGTCGACGGTGGCGGTGGCGTCGACCGGGTTGGCGCACGCCGCGCCCGCGGGCAGGAGCGTCTGGAGTTCGCGTTCGAGGTCCCGGCTGAAGCGCGGTACGGCCAGTCCGGCGTCTACGCAGGCGTCGGCGGTGAGCACTCCGAGGCCGCCGGCGTTGCCGATGACTGCGACGGACGGGCCGTCGGGCAGTGGCTGGGAGTGCAGTAGGGCGGCGACGGCGACGAGGTCGCCGAGGCTGCGGGTCGCGGTGACCCCGGCCTGGGCGAACAGGGCGCCGCGGGCCACGGCAGGGGGGACTGTGGCGTCCGTGTGGGATGCGGCGGCCCGGCGGGCGGCCTCGCTGCGGCCGACGTCGACGGTCAGTACGGGCATCCGGCGGCCCACCCGGCGGGCGATCCGGGAGAACTTCCGCGGGTTGCCGAAGGACTCCAGGTGCAGCACGGCCAGGCGGGTGCGGCCGTCGGCCTCCCACCACTGGAGCATGTCGTTGCCGCTGACGTCGTATTTGTCGCCGAGTGACACGAAGGTTGAGGTGCCCATGCCCAGGCGGGTCAGCTGCCCGGTCAGGGCGAGGCCGACGCCGCCGGACTGCACGGCCACCCCGACGGTCCCCGGTAGTGGGGTCGGGGCCCCGAATGTCGCGTTGAGGGCGGTCTCCGGTTCCGTCTGCGTGATGCCCAGGCAGTTGGGGCCGACCATCCGCATGTTGTGGCGGCGGCAGGCCGTCCGGAGCAGTTCGCCCTGTCCGGGCGTCAGTCCGGAGGTGACGACGACCAGGCTGCCGACCCCGGCCCGGCCGCATTCCTCGGCCAGTTCGGGCACCTGTGCGGCGGGTACCGCGACGACCACCAGGTCGGGGGCCTGCGGGAGGTCGCCGACTGTGGCGTAGGCCCGTACGCCGTCGATCTTTTGCGCTGTCGGGTGCAGGACCGTGAGCGTGCCGGTGAAGCCGCCGTCCTGGAGGTTGCGCAGCAGGGCCCGGCCGACTGAGGCTGAGCGTTGTCCGGCGCCGGCGACGGCCACCGAGCGGGGGTGGAACAGTCGGGCGAGTCCGGCGACGTCGGCGAGGCCTTCGCGGCTGCCGAGCACCTCGAGGTACTTCTCGTACACGGTGTCGTCGGTGTCGAAGTCCAGGGGGATGACCGACTGCACGACGCCGTCCTCGTAGCGGCTGCGTACTGGGAGGCCGGAGTCGGCGAACACCCGGAGCATCCCGCGGTTGTCGGGGAGGGTCTCGGCGACCAGTGCCCGGACGCCGTCCCCGCGGGCGGCGGCGACCAGGTGTTCGATCAGGAGGGTGCCGATGCCGTGGCCGTGCCAGGCGTCGGCGACCACGAGTGCGAGTTCGGCTTCGCCGGGGGTGCCGGTGGCGATGTACTCGCCGACGCCGACGACGGTGTCCCCGCCGGTGCCGTTCCCGGTGAGGGCGATGAGTGCGCCGCAGCCGGGCCGCCGGGGGGTGCACACCCGTTGGGCGGTCTGTCGTACGGCGCTGTCGGAGGTGCCGAAGAACCGCAGGTGCAGGTTGTCCGCCGACATGGCACGGTGCATGGCCAGCACTGCGTCCCCGTCGCCTGGGGCGGGTGTCCGCAGGTGGACGGTCGCGCCGTCCGATGTCAGGGCCCACACGCCGTTGTCCGTCATGGTCTTCGGCATCGCCGACTCCTCTCCCGGGGCCACGTCGGCGGCCGGTGGACCCAGGTTCGCCGTGTGCCGCGGCTGCGCACAGGGCCGACCGCACCGGCGGACCGGGCCGTTCGGCCCGGGTGGCGCGGACTCCCTGGCGGGCGGGGTCCGTGCCGGGCCACCAGGCCCCCCCCAGGGGGTCCTACCGGCCCTGTTCCGTCCGTACGCGACCGGCCATCGTGGTCGGGGACAGGCAGAACAGGCGGACGGACAGGCGGCGATGACGATGACCGGCAGGACAGTCGAAACACAGGCGATCGTTTACGGCGACAGGGTGGTGGAGGTTGAGGACTCCGCTGTGGACCGCAGGGCACCGCGGATCATCGTGGGCCTGGACGGTTCGTTCGGCTGCACCGCGGCGCTCCTGTGGGCGGCGCGGCAGGCGGGGGAGCGGGGCGCGGTCCTGGACCTGGTCTCGGTCTGGGAGGACCCCGACTCCGAACTGCCGACGCTCACCGGGACCGGAGAGCGCGCCCAGGCGGCCCGCGAACGTCTCCAGAACGCCCTCGACCACCTGCTGCAGGCGCCGGCCACGCCCGAGCGGATCATGACCGCCCCACTGCACGGACCGGCGGGGCGCGTCCTGGTGGACCGGGCGCACGGCGGTGACCTGCTGGTCCTGGGAACGAGCGGGATCAGTTCGCCGGACGTCCCCGGTGCGGTGGGCCTGTACTGCCTGCGGCACAGCACGGTGCCGGTGGTGTTCGTGCCGCCGGCGGCGCAGTGATGACAGGCCCGGCAGCGCGCCGGACCCGGACGAAGTCAAAGCCAGAGCTGGAGGAGCCAACGTGAACAGTCACCCGTTCCCGGGACGTACGCCGGTAGTCGTCGGAGTCGAACAGACCGACGCGGGACGGCTCGCCGTCCTGTGGGCCGCCGACGAGGCGTCCCGGCGGGGGTTGCCGCTGCGCCTGGTCCACGCCCTGGACTGGCCGCCGAACGCCGAGCGGAGTCCGGTCCCCGGGCAGTCGCACTCCTGGAGCTCGCGTTTCCGCGACATCGGGAAGCAGTCCCTCGACACGGCCCGTGCGGCGGTCCTGGAGCGGCACCCGAAGCTGGAGACGGAAGCGGAAATGATCGCGGGGACGCCGGTCAAGGTCCTGCGTAAGGAAGCCCCGCACGCCCACATGGTCGTCCTCGGCTCCCGGCACCATTCCTCGGCCGCCGAGCTGCTGACGGGCGGCGGCATCGCGGTGCCGCTCGCCGCGCACGCCCCGTGCCCGGTCGCCGTCGTGCGCGGCCCCGAGCACACCGTCGGCGAGTCCCCGCGCCGGGTCGTCGTCGGCGTCGACGGGTCGCACACCGCCGATCGGGCCTTGACGTATGCGTTCGAGGAGGCGTCACTGCGCGGTGCGACGCTGCTCGCGGTGCGGGCCGACCGCCTCCAGCCGAACATCCTCGGCCCGATGACCGTCAGCGAGGCGGTGCAGGACGCCGGGATCCGGCTCGCGGAGACCCTCGCCGGGTGGCGCGAGAAGTACCCCGACGTACCTGTCGAGCAGGACATCGCCTTCGGGCACCCGGTGAAGGTGCTCAGCGGACTGTCCGAGCACGCGCTGTGCCTGGTCGTGGGCTCACGCGGGGCCGGCGGATTCCGCGGCATGCTGCTCGGCTCGGTCAGCCAGGGCCTGCTGCACCACGCGCACTGCCCGGTGGTGGTCGTGCCGCGGGACGGCGCCGACGACGCGGACGACAGCGGTCGGGGCTGACTCCCCGGCAGTTTCCCGGCCACGCGGTCCGGCCCCGTACGCCACGGGTCCGGGCCGCCCTGACACCGAACGGTGGAGGACGATGCTCGACACCCCGACCGCTGCCCGGGGCCTGACGCCCGGCCAGGCCGCCGAACGCCTGGCCGGACACGGCCCCAACACCGTCGCCCACACCCGGCGGACACCGGTGTGGGCGCGCGTCGCCGCCCAGCTGCGCGACCCGCTCGTGCTCGTCCTGCTCGCCGCGGCCGTCCTGACCACCGCCACCGGGGACTTCGCGGACACCGCGGTCATCGTGTTCGTCGTGACCGTGAACACCATCGTCGGCGTTGCCCAGGAGATCCGCGCGGACCGGGCCGTGACGGCCCTGTCGGACCTGACCGCACCCACCGTCCGGGTGCTGCGCGGCGGTACCGGGCGGGAAGTCCCGTCGACTGACGTCGTCCCCGGCGACGTCGTCCTGCTGGACGAGGGTGACATCGTGCCCGCCGACGCCGTGCTGGCCGAGGCGTCCGCGCTGCTCGTGGACGAGTCGATGCTCACCGGCGAGTCCGTCCCGGTCGACAAGGAGACCGGCGGCCTCCTCCAGGCCGGGACCGTCGTCCTGCGCGGACGCGCGGTCGCCGAAGTCACCGCGACCGGTGCCGGCAGCGCCCTGGGCCGCATCGCGGCGCTCCTGGTCGACCGCCCCGGACCCACCCCCTTGCAGAAACGTCTCGCCAAGCTCGGCCGGATCCTCGCCGTCGTCGTCATCGCCCTGTGCCTGCTGGTGTTCGTCCTCGGCCTGCTGCGCGGCCAGCCGCTGGAGGCCACCGCGGTGTCGGCCATCAGCCTCGCGGTGGCGGCCGTCCCCGAGTCGCTGCCCGCGGTCGTCACCCTCGGCCTGGCGCTCGGCGCCCGCCGGATGGCCGCCCGGCACGCCGTCGTCCGCAACCTCCCGGCCGTGGAGACCCTCGGCTCGGTGACCGTCCTGGCCACCGACAAGACCGGCACCCTCACCGAAGGGCGCATGGTCGCCGAGCAACTGTGGACGCCGGCCGGGACCGCCACCCTGACCGGCACCGGCTACGCCCCCGCCGGAGACCTGGTCGTCGGCGGAGAACCAGTCGACGGATCACGTACGGCGCCGCATCTCACGGTGCCGCACATAAGCCGGCTCCTCACCGCGGTGGCCCTGTGCAACGACGCCGCACTGGTGCCGCCGCACGCGCCGGACACCCACTGGACGGCGCTGGGTGACCCGACCGAGGCCGCGCTCCTGACCGCCGCCGGCAAAGCGGGTGTCGACCTGGACGCCCTGCCGGCGCGCAGCCCACGCGTCGCCGAAGCCCCCTTCGACAGCGGACGCAAACGCATGACCACCGTGCACCGGGACGCCGACGGCCGGGTGCACGCCGTACTGAAGGGAGCCCCGGAGGTCGTCCTGACCCCGGAGTTCCTCGACGCGACACCGCAGGAACTGACCGCCGCCCGGGCCGAAGCCGACCGGCTCGCCGCCGACGGCTACCGGGTGCTGGCCGTCGCGGCCCGCCCCCTCGACCACGTACCCGACCATGCTGAAACGGCGGAACACGGCATGTCCCTGCTCGGCCTGACGGCCGTCAACGACCCGCCCAAGGCAGCGGCCCGGGAAACCGTCGCCGCGTGCCGCGCGGCGGGCATCATCCCCGTCATGATCACCGGCGACCACCCGGCCACCGCCCGGGCCGTCGCCCACCGCCTGGGCATCCTCGACGCGGACGACGACACGGTGCTCACCGGCGCCGACCTCACCGGCCGGCCCACGCTGGACCCCACCACCGCCCGGGTGTTCGCCCGCACCACCCCCGAGCAGAAACTGACGATCATCCAGGCCTGGCAGACCCGCGGCGCCGTCACCGCGATGACCGGCGACGGCGTCAACGACGGCCCCGCCCTGCACCGTGCCGACATCGGCGTCGCCATGGGACAGCGCGGCACCGAAGTCGCCCGCCAGGCCGCCGACCTCGTCCTGGCCGACGACGACATCTCCACCGTCGTCGCCGCCGTCGAAGAAGGCCGCCGCGTCTACGACAACATCCGGCGCTTCCTCGTCTACGCGCTGGCCGGCGGCACCGCCGAGATCGCCGTCATGCTCCTGGCCCCCGCCTTCGGCCTGGCCGTACCGCTGCTCGCCGCCCAGATCCTGTGGATCAACCTGCTCACCCACGGCCTGACCGGCGTCGCGCTGGGCGCCGAACCCGCCGACCCCGGCACCATGCGGCGCGCCCCGCGCCCGCCCGGCCAGAACATCCTCGGCGACGGCCTGTGGCAGCGCATCCTGCGCCTGGGCCTGCTCGTCACCGCCGTCAGCCTCACCGCCGGCGTCTGGGCCGACCACACCGCACGGGCCTGGCAGACCCTGCTGTTCCTGACCCTCCTGGGCGCGCAACTGGGCGTCGTCCTGGGGCTTCGCCCCAGGCTCCTGGCCCGCGCCAACCTGTTCCTGCCCGGCGCGGTGCTGGCCTCAGCGCTGCTGGGCCTGGGCGGCGTGTACGTCCCGGTGATGCGCGACCTCCTGGGCACCGACTCCCTGCCCGCCCTGGACCTGCTGCCCGCTCTGGCCGGTGTGGTGGCCGGATTCGCCGCGGCCCGCGCCGACCGGTGGTTCGCGTCGTGGATGTCGCTGCGCCGCGGACAGGGCGCTGTCGCGGCGTAGCCGCTGCCACGCGGATCGTGCGCCCGGCCTTTGACCTGCTGTTACAGCCGGGCATCTGGACCGCCGGATCGTACTGACGGCGTTGATAGCTTGGCTCGCGGCGGCGAACGTACTGACCGCGTGCGCACCGGCGTTCTGGACCGTGCTCGTCGCGCGGGCGCTCGTCGGCCTTGTGATCGGCGGCTTCTGGTCGACCGGCGCGGGTCTCGCGCCCAGGCTCGTCGCCGCGGATCCCGACCCTCTCCTCAATCTTTGTCCATAGCGGCCGGATGCCCTACTTCCCTCGTTCGAAGCGGCGGACCCGGACCGGCCCGCCGGTCAGACGACGGCCGGCCGGCAGCTGCGGCAGCCCCGGAATCCGGCGGAGACGGCCTCGCCGGCCGAAGTGAAGGGCACCTCGTGGCGGGCGGTGATGCGGCGCGCGTGCGCGCACGTCGGGTAGCAGAAGATCCGTGTGGTCCCGCTGCCCAGGAACCGGGTGCCCGCCCGTACGAACCGCTCCACCCGCTCGGCGTCCACGCCCTCCCATTCCCGCAGCCTCCGTTCGAACCCGGCCGGCAGCCCGCAGTCCGCCGGCAGCCCGTCGTCCTGGCACAGCCGGTGCGCCGGCACGAGCACGGGGACGGGATTGGCCCAAACCGCCGCCGCGACCGCCTCGGGTGCGAGACCCGGCAGTCCGGCCTCGCGGGCCAGCCAGGCCGCCGGACGCAACTGCCCGAACGGGATGGCCCGGGTCGCCTGCAGGACCGCGAGCTGTTCGTCTGCGAGCGGCCCGAAGTCGTAGCGCAGGGTCCGGTCCCGGCCGCGCAGGGCCCGCACCAGACCTGGCGGGGGCTTGACCCCGGAAAGTACCGACCGCTGGGTCCGGGCCCGGTAGGCGTCCTCGAACGCCCGGTCGTCGGCGTACCAGGCCGTGGCGGCGGCGCCGGTCACCGCGCCCCGCCCGTGAGCGACGTAGAGGTGGCCGACCGGGGAGTCGGTCCGTACGTAGCAGTCGTAGCGATGTGCCGGTACGCCGACGCGGTCCAGCACGCGTGCCGCGAACCCCGCAGGTTCCGCCTCGCGCAATGTGTTCAACTCGTCCGACAGTCTCATCCCGTCGCCTCCTTCCTTTCATTCCGGGCCGGTTCGTGTGCCGTCTTCGCCGTCGTTCCCCCGGCCGCTGCGTACGATGTCCGGTCGGCGGCTAAGACGGGCTCCGCGCGCAGGGCGGCGAGCCCCCGCGACACCTGGGCCTTCACCGTGCCGACGGGACAGTCCAGGATCCCGGCCATATCCCGATAGCTCAGCTCGCCGATGTGCCGCAGTACCACGGGCAGCCGGTGATGGTCCGGCAGCCCGGACAGCGCGGCCACCAGTCGGGACCGGCGTGCCCCGTCGAGCGCGAGCTGCTCCGGCCCCGGAGAACCGTCCAGGATCTCGATGCCCGCCACCTCCACACCGTCGGCGACGCCGGGCCGACGGCTCAGGGTGCGGACGTGGTTCCGCCACACATTCGCCGCGATGGTGAGCAGCCAGGCACGCGGCTGGAGTTGTCTGCGGCGCTCGGGGGGGTACTCCCGCAGGGCGGAGTAGGCGCGCAGGAACGTTTCCTGGCCCAGGTCCTCGGCGTCCCGCGCGGAGCCGGAGAGCCGCAGCAGAACCGAGCGCACGGTGCCCGCCTGGGTGCGGACGAGTTCGGTGAACCCGTCGTCCAGGTCGGTCGCGAGCTGTTCCGTCAGCGGGAGAGTCATCTCGTCCATTGTCCTTGTAAACACCGGGCCGCGTAAGGACGTTGCACCGGCACCCTCCCACGGACCCGCCCGCCCCGGGGCCGCTTCGGCGTGCGGCCCGCGCACGAGGGCCTGAGGCGTTGCTCCCGCCCGTGGACGCCGACTCCCGGCGCGTGCACCGCGCGTACATTTCCCTGGTCACCGGTCTTGGAACGACCGTGGGCACGGACAGGTCCGGAGTGGTGACAGGCTCCGCACCGGAAAGCTACAGTTGCGCCCGGGCCGTGGGCGCTGTGCTCAGTCCCTCACGGTCCGGATTGTTCACGATCCTGCAGGGTCTCGGGGGAGGCACGGTGTCGACCGTTTTACGCAGGACAATGGAGAAACAATCTTCCAGGCGTTGCTCTCCCGCCTTCCTTTCCTGTCGTACCCACACCGGCGCCCTACGGCGACCTGACGGTCCAGACGCCCCGCCGGACAGCGCCCGCGCATTCCGGCGTTGTCGTCGCACACTTTCCGCTCGCAGCCGCCGGTGAGGAAACCGCGCTGCACCTCGGCCATCAGGGGCATGACATGGGGAACCGCGTACGCGGCACGAGAACTGCGGACGAAGCCTTAGCAGGCGGCAGTTGGTCGTTCGGTGAACGGCTTCGCTCGTTCCGGGGACGAGCGGGACTGACGCAACGCGAGCTGGCGGAACGCGCCGGGGTGAGCGTGCGGGTCCTCCGGGACATCGAACACGGCCGGGTGCACCGACCGCAGACGCGGACCGTGCGACTCCTGGCCGATGTGCTGGACCTCGACACGGACGCTGTGCGGCAGCTGTCGTCGCCCGCGCGCGATGCCGTGCGCCCCGGCTGCGAGCGACTCCACATCGGCATCCTCGGTCCGCTGTCCGTCCGGTACCGCGGCGTCGAGACACACGTCCACACGGCCAAGGTGCGGCGACTGCTGGCCCTGCTGGCCCTGCGGTACCCGGAACCGGCCGGCCTGGGGGAGATCACCCACGCGCTGTGGCCGAAGGACCCGCCGCGGTCGTACCAGAACCTGGTCCACACCTATGTCAGCCAGGCACGCAGGGTGCTGCTTCTCCCCGTTCCCACGGCGGGGGCACCGGCCCCCTCGTTCCTGGCGCGCACGCACACGGGCTATGTGCTGGCGCTGGAGCGTGACCAGGTCGACCTGACCCAGTTCCAGGATCTGTCGGCGCGGGCGCGGCAGGCGCACGGGGCCGGAGAGGCGGAAGCGGCCCATGAACTGGCCGGACGCGCCTACGGCTGCTGGCGCGGGCCACTCCTGGCCGGCGAACCGCTGCTGCCGCACCACCCCGCCGCCACGGCCGCCGCCCGGCAGCGGGTGGAGAGCCTGCTGCTGTACACGGATCTCTCCCTGCAACTGCGGCAGCCCGAGCAGGTGCTGCGGGCGTTACGCGGCGCCGCGGAGGAGGAACCGCTGCACGAGGGCCTTCAGGCGCGGCTGATGCTGGTGCTGGCGAGCTGCGGGGAGCAGCGGGAGGCCTTGGGGATCTTCTCCGAGGTGACCCGCGGACTCGACCGGGAGCTGGGCGTCCAGCCGGGTGACGAACTGCGCCGCGCCCACCTGCGGATCCTGCACCAGGAACTTCCGTGGCCGAGGACGGGACCGGTGGCCGGGCAGGCCGCGTCCGACGCGGCAGCGGTGCCCCCGCGGCGACCGGCCGCCGCGTCGCCCAGGCTGCGGCCGTCCCAGACACCGGCCGCGAGCACGGGCTTCGTCGGCCGCGGCGCCGAGCTGAAACGGCTGGACCGGCTGCTCCTCGCCGCAGGCGAGCGCGGCGGGCAGGTCCCGGCCGCGCTGGTCACGGGTTTCCCCGGCGTGGGCAAGACGGCGCTGGCCGTGCGCTGGGCGCACCGGGCGCGCGAACGGTTCCCGGACGGGCAGTTGTACGTCGACCTGCACGGGTACGCCGACCGGCGGGCGCTGCACCCGGGAGAGGTCCTCGCCTCGTTCCTGCGCGCCCTGGGAGTCGCGGACGGGGAGATCCCCGGCGCCCTCGACGAAGCCGCGAACCTGTACCGCACCCTGCTGTCGGGCAAACGGGTGCTGATCGTGCTGGACAACGCGCGTGAGGAGAGCCAGATCCGTCCGCTCGTTCCGGGGACGGCGGGATGCTCGGTCCTCGTCACGAGCCGCGACACCCTGCCGGGACTGGTGGCCCGGGACGGTGTGCCGCGGCTCGACCTCGACGTGCTCGGTGAGGACGAGGCGCTCACCCTGCTGGCCCGGCTGCTGCGGAACGGGCGTGTGGGGGCCGAGCCGCTGGCCGCGAGGGCACTGAACCGGCACTGCGGAGGTCTGCCGCTGGCGATCCGGCTTCTGGCGGCACGCCTCGCGGAACATCCCGGGGTCGGTATCGCCCAGCTCTGCGTGGAGTTGCAGGAGGCCGGGGCGTTCCGGGACCTGTCGGTCGAGGACGACGACCTGTTCTCCGCGGTCCATGCGGCGTTCGAACTCTCCTACGTGTCCCTGCCGGAATCCCTGCGCCGTTGCTTCCGGCTGTTCGCGCGGACCGAGGGGCGGCTCGTCAGCGCATACACCGTGGCGGACCTGGCGGGGACGACTCCGCTGGAGGCGACGCGCGCACTGCGCCGCCTGGTCGGCGTGAGCCTGCTCCGGGAGTGCGCGCCCAACCGGTTCTCCCTCCCCGCTCCACTGTTGCGCTACGCGCGCGGACTGGTGCTGCGGGAGGACGTGGAGCGGCGGCTGCGGACGGTGTGACGCGGACGCGGGCCGGGTTCACCCGCCGAGTGCCAGCCGGACCGCGAAGACACCGAACACGGCGGCAGTGAGACTGTCGGCGATCCGCCGCATCCGCGGGGACCGCAGGTGCCGGGCGAGCCGGTGGACCAGCCTCATCCAGGTGAGGAGCCAGACCAGACCCAGGGTCAGATAGCAGGCGGCCAGCAGCGGGACGCCGATCTCGGGGGCCATGCCCGGGGGAACGAACTGGGGCAGGAAGGCCATCAGGAAGATGCCCACCTTGGGATTGGACCCGGTGCACAGCAGGCCCTGCACGAAAGCCTGCCGCACCGAAGGGCCGGCGTTCCCCGTCTCCACCGGTCCGGGCGGCGGGGGTCCGGCGGGCGGCTCACCCGGTGTGTGTGCGGGGACCGCGGCCGTGGTGTGGGGTGACGGTGCCGGAGTTTCGGCGTCGGCTCGGCCGGCGACCCGCCGCAGGGCGAGCACGGCCCATCCGAGCAGAACGACCGCGCCGGCCCACCGGAAGGCCGCGAAGAGCTCCGGCCGGGCCGCGAGGAGCGCGGCCAGCCCGGCCGCGCCGAGCCCGGCCTGGACGGCCCCCGCGGTGATCATGCCGAGCGCGGCGACGGTGGCCACCCGCACGGACCCGTTCAACACCAGACCGGTGATCAGGACGAGATCGGGGCCGGGCGCCATGATCACGACCAGGGAACTCATCAGGAACGCGGCGGTGTTGATCGCTGCTCCTCGATGGAAAGTTGGCGCTCCCCGGCCCGGACGGCCTCGTAGTCCCGCTGGATCTGCTCCTCGTCGGGGTGGGCGAGGATCACGAATCCGAAGTTGAGACTGTCGACTAGGTCCCGGGTGGCGGGGACGTGGTCGCCGTCGGCCAGGTTCTGGATCGAGAAGTGGTGACTGGGGAGGCTGCGGATGCCGTCCAAGGCCGCCGTGCCGCGGACGGTTCCGGAGCGGGGCGCGATGTGGAAGACGCACATCTGGTGGACGAGCAGTTCGTAGCCCTGCGGGAGTTCACCCCCGGTCAACCAGCGCACGGTCCGGTCGATCTGACTGTCGGCGGTGGCGTTGCGGTTGAAGCGCGGCTGGCCGCCGCCGTGGGGGCGGGCACCGAGCTCGATGAGTAGCGGTCCCTCCGCCGTGCCCATCACCTCGACATGGGCTGAGCCGAAGCGCAGACCCACCGCGTCCAGGACGCCGAAGACGTACTCCGTGAGGCCGGGGAGGGCCGGATCGTCCGGCGGGAGCCATCGCATGGTGTCGTAGACGGCCATGTGCGGACCGTTGTCGATCTTGCGATAGGCGCACACGTCGACCAGGGCGTGCTTCCCGTCGTGACTGAAGGTGTCGACCACGTACTCGGTGCCGGTGACGAACTTCTGGACGAGGAGGCGGTCGTCGATCTCGCCGAACTGGTTGACCCGGCCGAGCTGGCGCGTGAACACCGCCCGCCAGTCCTTGCCGCCGGCCAGTTTGATCACACCGTCGGTGCTGGCGCTCTTGGGCGGTTTGACGACCAGGTCCGCCCCGGTCAGGCCCTCGCGTTCCAGCCAGGTCGCCACCTCGTCGGCGTCGGCGGTGCAGATCTGCGGGATGACCGGCAGGCCCGCCGCCGCGACGGCGGCCGCCATGCTGCTCTTGTCCCGTCGCGCCGCCGCGAGTTCGGGTATGTTGCACCGCTCGGGCACCACGTGCGGGGCGAGTCGCTCGGCCAGTTCCACCCCGGACTCGCAGCCGGCCAGGACGCAGCGCGGGTCCAGCGCCCGCAACCGCTCCGCGACGGCCTCCAGGTCGCCCTCGTACACGATGATCTCGGGGAAGTCCTGCGGCCGGTAGGAGGAGGCGTAGGCCTCCGGCGGCCGGGGGCCGGTGACCACCGCCACCACCGGGACGCCGTGCTCGGCCAGCGCCTCCGCGAACAGGGCCCCCGAGGAGTACGGGTCGACGATCACACAGGGGCCCTGCGGTGCGCCCGAACCCCACTCAGCGTTCGTCACGGTCGGTCGCCTCTCCGGCCGCCAGGCCGGCCACCGCGTCGCAGTAGCGCGCGAAGAACTCCCCGGCCGGCTCGCTGATCCGGCGGGCGCGCACCGGGGCGTGCACCATGCCCTCCTCCATGACGTACGTCACCGGCGTCCCGTTCTGCCGCAGCCGGGCGGTGTACTTCTCGGCGTCGATGCGCAGCGAGTCCATCTCGCAGCCCACGACGTAGGCGGGCGGCAGGTCGTGGAACGCGCCGGTGAGCAGCGGTGAGACGTACGGGTGCTCCGCCTGCTCGGGCTGCGGGCAGTAGCAGGCGGTGTAGAACTCCATCTCCCCGCCGGAGAGCAGGGGCGCGTCCTCGCCGCCGTGCCGCCACCGGGTGAAGTCGAGCACCGGGCTGATCACCGCCTGGCCGCGCAGCCGGGGGCCGCCCCGGTCGCGCGCCATCATCGAGAGGACGACGGCCATGTTGGCCCCGGAGCTTTCTCCGCAGAGCACCGCGCCTTCGGGGTCGATGCAGTCGAGCCCGAGCTCCGGCAGGTTCGCCAGGGTGCCGCACAGTCCGGCGTAGCAGTCCTCCAGCGGGCCGGGGTGCGCGTTCTCCGGAGCCATGTCGAAGTCCAGGGCGATCGCTACCAGGCCGGTACGGTCGGCGAGTTCGGCGACCAGGCTGTGGTGGCTGTGGAGCGAGCCGATGACGAAGCCGCCGCCGCGTATGTAGAACAGCACGGCGTCGCCCGTACGCTGGGCCGGCTCGTAGATGCGGATCCGGGCGGTGCGCCCGCTGTGGGTGACGGTCGCGTCCCGGTGGCTGACGCCCTCGGGCACGGGGATCGGGAGCACCTCGGTCAGCCCGTCGTACAGGGCGCGCTGTTGTTCGACGGGGTAGGTGTAGAAGTCCGGCGGCAGGGCGCCGTCGACCGTCTCCACGAATTTCTCGATGCCGTCTGCGTAGGCCATGGGCAGCTTCGCTCACTTCCGGATCAGGGCGTGCCGGAGAACTGCGGCACGGAATGGGGCACGGGGGATGGGGGATGGGCTCAGGGTGTTTCGGCGGTCGCCGGTTCGGTGGAGCGGGGCACCGCACCGGCCGGTTCGGCGGGATCGGCGTCGGCCGGTGCGGGGTCCGCGGCCCGCTGCTTCTTGTCGGCGGGGGGTTCGGCCATGCCGATCAGGGTGACGACGACGGCGACCGCGGTCAGGCCTCCGCACAGCCACCACACGGAGGCTGCCGACGCCTGCCACGCCGCGATGCCGATTACCGGGCCGACGGCGTAGCCGATCTGCATGGGGAATGCGGAGGCGGCGATGTAGCGGCCCCGCAGGTGCGCGGGGGCGACCTTGCCGGGCCAGGCGGAGGCGGTCGGGGTGCCGATCATCTCGCCGACCGTCCACACCACCGTCGCGATCACGAACACGGCCATGCCGGGGCCGGCCACGTACAGGTTCATGCCGACGCCCACCAGGCCGACGCCCAGCGCGACAGCGAACCGGCCCGGGAGGTGCTGCACGTATTTGGTGAACAGCAATTCCAGGCAGATGACCATGGCCGCGTTCAGCGTCAGCAGGGTGGAGTAGAACGTCGGTCCGTGGCCGTCGGCCCTGAGCTGGAGTGGCAGCGCGGAGGTGTGCTGGATGTAGACGACGGCGTTGAGGAACAGCGCCAGCAGGAACAGTAGGTAGCGTCGGTCGCGTACCACGGCCAGGTACGACCGGCCGTCGGCGTCCGGCTCCCGGCCGCCGGAACCGGCGGTCGCGCCGGAGCGGACCAGGACCAGGGCGAACAGGGCGAAGCCAACTGACGTCACCGCGTCGACGTAGAACATCAGGTTGTACGAGTAGCTGATGAGCAGGGCGCCGAGCAGTGGGCCCGCCGTGGTGCCGAGGTTGAACGCCATGCGGTAGACGGCGAACACCATCACGTGGTGTTCCTCGGGAGTGGCCTCCACCAGCAGCGCCGAGGAGGCGGGCCGGTAGGCCTGGGCCACCACGCCGATCACCGCGGCCACCGTGATCACCACGGGCAGGCTGTCGAGGTAGACCAGGCTGAGGGTGAGCAGGCCGGCGAGCGCCATGGAGCCGACGATGGTCCACGCGTAGCCGACCCGGTCCGAGACGGAACCGCCCGCCAGGACGCCGACGACCGAGCCCACCCCGTACGCGCCGAGCGCGAAAGCGGCCGCAGAGGTGCTGAAGCCCTTGTCGGTGAGGTAGAGCACCAGGTAGATCTGGAGGAAGTTGCCCAGCCGGTTGATCAGCATGCCGACCAGGACCAGCCAGATCGGGCCCGGGATCGCGCGGAGGGTCTGTACGACGGACGGCCGGGCGGCCTTCCGGCCCTCCGGAGAGTCGTGTCCGGTGTTCGTCACGGAGCGGGTACCTCCGCCGGGCGGGAGGCGAGTTCGACGATCTCGGGGGCGCTCAGCAGGGCGGCGCGGGCCTGCTCGATCGAGTCGGCCAGGGCGATCACCCGGGCGTAGCGGGAGATGTAGCCGCGCGGCGGCAGTCGCAGCACCGCACCGGGGCCCGCCAACGCGTCGGCGCTGTGGACGCCGGCCGGGAAGCGGTCCTCGTGGACGGTCACGGCGTCGATCTCGATGTCCTCGTCCGGATACAGAAAGGCGATGGCCGCGGCTTTGCGGTGGCGTCCCTCGGTGTCCGGCCGACGTCCCGCGGCGGTGTCCGCCGCCGCCATCGCGACGTCGACGCCGGTGGCCAGCTGCCCGAGGTAGGGGATCATGTCGCCGCCGAGGCGGGCGTTGACCTCCATCAGGCGCAGCCCGTCGGCGGTGATGCGGAACTCGGTGTGGCTGACACCGGTGTGGAAGTCCAGCGCGGAGTGCGCGGACCGCAGCGCCTCCAGCAGCCCGGTATCGGTCAGCAGCGGGTCGGCTCCGTCCACCTCGTGACCCGTCTCCTCGAAGAAGGGCGCCAGGCCGACCTGTTTGCGGGCGACGACGAGCGGAACGCACTCCCCGTCGAAGAAGACCGCGTCGACGCTGATCTCCGGGCCGTCGGCGAACTCCTCGACGAGTACCGACATGTCGAAGACGGGAACGCCGGGGTAGGAGGCGCCGGAAGCCGCCTGGTAGGCGCTTTCCAGGTCACCGGGGCTGTCGGCTTTGCGCACGCCCATCCCGCCGGCCAGCCCGCGCGGCTTCACCACGACGGGGAAGCCGATCTTCTCCGCCGCCGCTTCCGCCTCGGCCAGGGAACGCACACCGATCGAGGCCGGCTGTGGCACCCCGGCCGTCTCCAGTGCGATCCGCGTGGCGTTCTTGTCCCGGCAGGCGATGACGGTCTCGGGGGAGTTGCCCGGCAGCCCGAGCGCCCGCGCCACATGGGCGGCGGGGGTGACGAGCCCCTCGTCATAACAGAACACGCCGGCCACGTCGTGCGCGGCGGCCACCTGCCGGGAGGCCTCAGTCAGCGCGTGCGGGTCGGTGTTGTCGACGACCGTGCTGCCCACGACGTACGGCTCCTCCCAGCTCACCGGTGCGGGCTGGAGGAGCCACAACGCGTAGCGTGTGCTCACCGTCCGCAGGATGAACTCCCTGCTGCGCTGACCGCTGCTTCCGATCAACAGCAGAAGCGGCTTCTCGCTGTCCCGCACCATGGTCCACTCTCCTCGTTCGTCGTCATGCGTTCGGCCGGTGCGCCGCCCGGGGGGGCACCCCCCGGGGGGCCACGCCCGTGCACCGGGGGGCCGCCGGGGGGGGCCCGGGGGGTGCACACCCGCGCCCCCCGCCGGGTGAGGGGGGGCGCCAACCGC
>NZ_JBXAWK010000060.1:0-36142 GCF_057291755.1 Kitasatospora sp. UYEF31 | reverse complement strand
CCTCGCCAAGCGCATAACGGACGAAACAACACCAACCTGGCGAGGGACTTACTAGTGCATAAAGGTAAATTTGCCTACATTAAACGCCCTCTGAGGCCGCAGGTGCCGGACAGTCGGCGCTCCCGGGTGGCTGCAGGGCCGGGTGCGGCCGGAATCGCCGCGTCTTCCCACCGCGCCGGATCGGATTCGTTCCACGTGGACTGCGACTGGGAACACACCTGCGACCGTGAAACGAACTCAGCTGTGGACAAGGGGAGTTCTGGCATCAGTGGCGCGGCCGACACGGAGGCCGGTCATGCTCCAGACCCGCGTTCCGGAAGGGGCCTGTGCTGGGCATGACGAGATCGTCCGCCTTGCGGAGATCGCTCCTGCCGTTCAGAGTGGAGGCGGGGGCATCGGGCTCAGCAACAAGGAGGCGAGCAATGCCTGTCATCGTTCCGGACTATCACATCGGGGTCGTCGTGGAAGACCTCGAGCAGGCCATGGCCGAGCTGACCTCGCTGATCGGCATGGACTGGTTGCCGCCGGTCCGCAGCGGTCACCAGATGCACGGTGCGCCGGACCCCGGCGCCCCAGGCCCCATGATCACGATGTCCCGGCAGGGCCCTCCCCACATCGAGTTGCTCGAACTCCTCCCGGGCAGCGTGTGGTCCACGCCCGGCCTCCATCACATCGGCTACTGGGCCGACGACGCGCGGGCCGAGTCAGCGCGCATCACCGGCGCCGGTTGTCCCCTGGAAGCATCGGCGGTCGTACTGGCCGGGGAAGCCGAACCAGGGGTCTTCTACCACCGCACCGGGGACGGCCTACTGCTGGAGCTTGTAGACAAGGGCCGGGGCGCCCCCGCGCTCGCCCGCTACCTGAGCATCCCACCCGCTTGACGGGGACGGCTGTCGGCGTATAAGCGAATGCGGCTCTGGCGCTGGCTGAGGACCTGGACCGGGTCCCGGACGCCTCCTCGCTTCCGGACGGCCATGTGCGGCTGCTGGCGTTCGAGGACCCGACGTTCAAGGGCTACTTCACCACCCGCCAGCGGTACCACGACCCCGCGCACACCTGACGGGCGTTCAACACCATCGGCGAAGTCCGCGCCGCCTATCACCGTCGCGGGACGGATCTCGGGCACCTGGACGTGGGACAACCTGAGCAGGCCGACGTAGCCCCACCGCCCGCCGCAGTCCTCCGGCGGACAGGCCCGCGCCCCGCCGATGCGCCGAGGGTAGACGGTTGCGGCCCGGACGGGGGCGATCTGTTCGACCGTCAGCAGGTGTTGCCAGTTGTCGCCGAAGTCGTGCACGTATCCCAGCCTGTCGCCTGCCTGGAGCACTTCCATCAGGGCGCGGCTGTTGGTCTGTCGCGGTATCCCCGGGTGAAGGGCCGTAAGCAGTCCGCCACCCGCAAACTTCTCGAGCGCTTGCGGGACCGGACCCACGCCGTCCTGCGGTTCGCCGACGACCCTCTTCATGTGCCGTTCACGAACAACGCCGGCGAACGGGCCCTGCGGCCGGTCAAGACACAGGTGAAGATCTCCGGCTGCCACCAATCCGAGACCGGTGCGCAGGCCTGGCTCGATGTCAGCTCGTATATCGATTGGGTGCGGATCCTTTCCGGGGAGGGGTTGATCAAGCACTCAAGGCGTATTCACCCTGCCCAGAGTCCTGATAGACCCGTTCATGTTCCCGGGCGACGTGAAACCCCCAGTAGCCTTCGAAGTCACCGTTGGCGACCACCGCCCGCAACTTCAGGACCGCCTCCGCGCCGTCCAGACCCCACCTCGCCCCGCCGATATCGAGACGGTCGGCGCTGAGATGCCGACACGCACCTTCGATCACCCCGGACGCGATCGGCCACCCCGCCGCCAGTGCGACGTCATAACGCAAAAACTCCTCATGCCCGGCCAGGTAACGCACCGCCGCATCCGCACCGGTCCTGCCCGAACCGGACAGTCCCGCGGCGTCGGCCGGGGCTTCCCCCCGTGAGGAGGACACAGTTTTATGTGCTTATGCGGCAAGTGTCATCGTAGTCGACAGTTGCTCGTAGGCGACCGGGCTGCGCTGCCCGTTGGCCGAATGCCTGCGCCGTGTGTTGTAGCGGGTGATCCAGCGGAACACCGCCAGACGGCAAGCATGGGCGCCGGTCCAGCGTTTGGCGCCTTGGAGGGTCTCCCTTTTTAGGGAGGCGTTGAACGACTCGGCCAGGGCGTTGTCCGCGCTCGTTCCGACTGATCCCATGGACTGGATAACGCCCAACTCCCCACACAGGGCTGCGAATTCCTTCGATGTGTACTGGGCGCCGTGGTCAGTGTGGAACACCGCTCCGGCCAGGGAGCCCCGGGTGGCCGCGGCCATCTTGAGGGCGTCGGCCACCAGGCCGGTGCGCATGTGGCCGGCGATCGACCAGCCCACCAGGCGCCGTGAGAACAGGTCGACGACTGTGGCGAGGTAGAGGAACTCCCCGTCCCCGACCGGTAGATACGTGATGTCGCCGATGTACCGGGTGTTCGGTTCGGCGGCGGTGAAGTCCCGTTTCAGCAGGTCCGGCACCGGGGTGTCGGAGGGTTCGGGAACGGTGGTGCGGACGGTCTTGCGTAGGTGGAAGCCGACGATGCCGAAGCGGCGCATCACCCGTTCGGCCCGCTTGTGGTTGACGACCAGACCGGCTTCCCGCAGTTCGGCGGTCACCCGCGGGGAGCCGTACGTCCGGTCGGACTCGGCGTGGACGGCCCTGATCCGGTCCGCGAGTTCGACGTCCGCCCATTCGCGGTTCGCGCGGGCGGCGCGTCCGTCGCGCCATTTGTAGAAGCTGGAGCGGACGACGCCCAGGGTGCTGCACAACCGCTTGACCGGGTAGGTCTCGGAGTGGTCGTCAATGAATTGGAAGCGGTTCACCAATTCATCTCCAAGGCGAAAAACTTCGTCGCCTTGCGCAGGATGTCCCGCTCGGTGCCGAGCGTCGCGTTGTCCTTGCGGAGTGCGTTCACCTCCTTGCGCAGGGCTGTGATCTGGGCTTCCAGGTCCTCGCGTGTCGCCTCGGCCATCGGTTCGTCCTCCGTCTTCGAGGTCCGGCCGCCGACGGTGACGCGGTCGGCGCGGATCCAGTTCCGCAGTGTTTCGGCGTTGACTCCCAGGTCACGGGCGGTCTGCGCGATCGTGAGTGTGGGGTCCGAGTGGTAGAGCGCGAGGGCGTCCGCCCTGAACTCCGCCGGGTAGGCGTTCTTCGCCATGAGTGACATCTCTTCCTCCGGACCTTCACGGCCCAGTATCCCAAGGTGTCCACTTTTCGGGGGAAATGCCCGTCTTGGCGGTGAGCTTGTCGACGGCTTCGCGGCGGGTGCGGCCGTAGACGCTGACGCGCTTGTTCGTGCCGTCGGGGGTCAGGGCGTAGCCGGAGGCTTCCCAGCGTCCGTCTTTGCGCTGGTAGACGGTGCCTTCGCCGTTGGCCTTGCGGGATCGGGCGATCTTCTTGACGGTCATCGGACGGCTTCTTCCGTGAGGCCGGACAGGTAGGCGTTCAAGGCGGAGGTGGGGATGCGAACGAACAGATCAAGGGCCTGCCTCCGGCGGGGGCGCTCCGGCTCCGGGATGACGGGGGTTCTGGTGGCGACCTGCGGGTGGTCCGTGGTGAAGAGGGAGCCGCCATCCCGCCGGCCGACGTCCCAGGACAAGCCGAGCAGACCCGACCCCGGGCGGCCAGATCGTTCAGGACGTGGCGTGCTCCATCTGGCCGCCCGGAGCCGCGCCCGCTACCCGCAGGGGTGGGACGACGGCAGACGGGATGACGACCGGGGCAGGCGTGCGCGGGGCACCGTCGGGTTGCCGTCCTGCGGCAATTCCCACCAGAAACTCCAGAATTACCAGAAACAGCCGAAGGTCTAGACCTTTGACGGCAGCGCTGACGGCAACAGGGGTGGACGGGAGCATCTTTCCGTGCACCTCAGCGGACGGATAGATTGCCGGTGACCTGCTACGACGCAGGCCGGAAGGAGCCGTCGATCACACGAAACGACCCCTCCCACGACGACCAACCACAAGATCATCCCACGAACGTCCAACAACGTGACAACACCTCCTGGCCGCGTTCAGCGGCATCTCACTCCACTTCCGACCCCCACGCCACCTCATGACCGCCCCCGACCACCGCCTCGAAATGACCCTCCGCTTCACCGTCTGGAACCACATCACCGGTGCTACCGCCCTACCCGCCGCGGCCTGACCCACCGCCACCACCCGGCCCCACCACGCCCCGACACACCACCGCCAGCCCGAACCCCTGACAACGTGACAACACCGCAGGAGGTCCTCGTCGAACGGCACGACCAGCTCACCCGCCGCGGCTACCCGGCGCGCTTGAACCGTGCGGAGCGGAAATTCACTGCTGCGCCGGTCATGGGGAACCTGCGCTTCGAGTGCCTGGAATGTTCTTGTCTGTTCCGCGGGAATCCCATGGTCAACGCTGGACCGGACCCCACACCACATCGCTGCCCTCAATCCAGAAGCACCCGTCCGGACTGTAGAACGTCCGCTCCGGGTGGTGCGGCAGCCCGACGATCCAGCTCTCGTCGTGCAGTTGCCAGAACGGACCGGCCTTCTCCGCGACCCACTCGCTGAATTCCGTACGCACTGGCCAGCGCCAGGAGTCCAGTTCGAAGTCGTTACTGGAGAATCGGTACTTCCACCGTCGCGCATCCGCTTTCGGCCGCGCCCAGAAATCCTTCCGCGCGTTGTGGACCTGGTTCAGACACGTCTCCAGGAACATCCTCTGGTTGTAGTCGTCGGCATACGTCGACTCGGTGACCAGAGCGCCCAGGCCGGCTGCCTGGAATTGCGCGAGCGAGTAGCGTCCCGACGGGACGCTGCGCCCGAAGCTGATGTACGGGCCGACCGCTTGCAGGACAGTGGAAATCTCCCCGTCCGAAAGCCTGGCGATCGCCGCTGACGGGTGGAAATCCTCCGGCACGGGGAAGAGCGTTTCCTCAACCACCGCGAGGAGTTCCGCACCCGGAGCCGTCGTCAGGTCCAACCTTCTGCGTTTCGCCGCCGCGACGACCACTGACCGCGCGTCAGCTGACAGGTTCTGGCGCAGCCCCGACCGCAGTGCCTGTCTGCGCACCCGGTCCACCGGCAACGTCACCCAGCCGTACAACCCCGTCGCCTCCGGCGGCATCCGCATCTCGCTGACCACGAACAACAGTGCGTCGACGAGCCGTTCCGGAACGAAGCTCGACGGGTCGGGCAGGACGTACCGCAGGACGTCCGTCGAGTATTCCGCAGGCTCTGGAACCTGTCCGACGGAAGGAGGATCGATGTGCAGCACCACAGTGCATCCCTTCGCCGCGGGCCAGGGGCTCCGACCCCTGACGTGATTCAAAAGCCTGCGGTCGGCGGACGGGTGTGTGATCCCGGGAATTGACCAGAAAACCGAAGCGAACGGCCGATACGGAACGCGGCGTTCTCACCTCCGGCGCCGGAGCGGGGCGAGGGACAGTCGATACTTCAAAGTCGGCCGTACGGGCAGACTCCGTACGGGAGTACCCCGGCCGTACGGGGAGCCCCCGGGCGGATGTGGACCCCCGGTGGATTCCCGCCGGTCCGCACCCGCCCGAACTGGAGCAGCACTCAGCCGGAGTACTGGCTGTACGGCTCAGTGGCACCGGTGCCGGACGCCGGTACGTGCAGGGCGACGGTCAGGTTGTTCACGATCGGCTTGGACAGGTCGTTGCCCAGCCCGAAGAACAGCAGCGTCCCGCCGTCTTTGGTCTTCATGCCGTACGGCATGTACTTCTCCACGAACTGCGGACGTGGGGACTTGAGCCGGTCCAGAGTTCCGAGAAGCCGGCGGGACCAGCTGTCGGCGGCCACGAGTGGGGTGTCCTTGCCGGAGTTCCAGAGCTCCGCGTACGGGAGGACGACTTTCCCGTACGCCTGCTTCTGCTCTGCCTCGGTGAGCATGTCGACCCGGCCGTCGGCGTCAGCGGCCGGTTCGGGAAGTGTTTTGGTGCCGTTGGAGGTGGTCACGTTGACCAGGTACCAGTCCTGCGGGTTCAGTTCGGCGAAGATCAGAAAGTACGGTGCGTTTATGTCTTTCTCCGACTTCTTGCCGGTGGCCTGGACAGCGAACCACCTCTGCCGGCCTTGGAGGTCTTTGGGCAGGTAGTAGTGCTGTGGTTTGAGGCTCAGCGTGGGTATCAGCGCGGTCCGCAGAGCTTTGTTCTTAGGGGCTCGGATGAAGTCGTCAGCCAGTTGCGGCGGCGCGTCGGACTTGTACAGCGCTGGATAGTCCTCGTGGAGGAGTGCGTACCCCCGATCGATGAGGATGTTCCTGGAGATCCTTTCGGCGCCGGCCTGGGTGATCTGGGTCGTGCTACCGGGTGCGGGCGTCTGGGCGTTGGTCGGTGCCGCGTCGCTGAAGGCCGTGCTTGTGTCCTGGCTGGTGCAGCCGGACAGCGCCAGGGCCAGCAGGGGCACGACGGCAAGGGCGGTTGTCCGGGTCTTTGTGTGACGCATCGTCATCGTCCTTACTTCCCTTCGGCGTGAGCGCGGATGATTGCGGCGAGCTTGACCGCCTGCGCCTCGGTGAACTTCGGGCCGGCGTCCTGGGAGAGGTTGAGCTTGAACGTCTGGACGAACCCACCCAGCGGAACGGCTGCGGTGACCCCCAGCCCCAGGAGCGGTGCCAGTTCGATGGTCGCCGGTGCCCCGACGCCCTCCACCGGTTTGCTCTTCACGAACGGGTTGATGGGCTCGTACCACTTGATGTAATCCTCTGCGGACAAGTCCGTAGTGGCTTGCGGCGAGGGTATGAACGTACTGGCCAGGGGTATCGGGAGGCCGGGGCCTTCGTAGGTGCAGCCGTCGCCGCTCTTGTCCGTTGTGGCAGTCAGCTGACCGGTGTATCCGAGGGCCGAGGCAATCTGCTCCACCGTCAGCGCGGCGCAGGGTTCCGGGAACACCTTCGGCCAGTGGCGTTCCGTGCCCACCTTGATGTCCGGCTTGGCATCCGGATATCCGGTGACCCAAGGGTTCGCAGGCACCTCCGGCGGCGCCGCCGCGGCAGGGCTCTCCTTACTCGCCGGGGACTCCTTCCCGACAGGATCGGCCTTCTTGTCATCGCCGCCGCAGCCGGTGACGGCCAGGAGAGCGAGAGCGCAGGCAGCGACGACAACCGTGGTACGTGGGGTCTTATGCAAGACAGCCTCTTCAGCAGGGATGGACAACGACCACCTGTGAAGGGACCGTACACGCGCCGTGATCGCGCCGTCCCTTCGGCTCTGTGCCGTCGTACGCGCCGAAGACATCCGTGCGGCCAGGGCCGGAATTGACGGACCGTCATGATTGATCGGCGGTTTCCACCGGATGGATATCCTGCCCGGGGAACCGGCCTTGGCGATCAGGGTCGTCGGATCATCTGCCGGGGGAGGCACAAGCGATGAGCGAACGGCCGCCGCGCGACTGGAGCAGAGCGGAAAAACAGCTCTGGAAGGCTTTCCGCCGAGGTGAACGGGTCGACCTTCGTACAGGTAACCCGTACGACGACGATCCTTCCCGGGCGGGCGGGTGGCCGGCGGACCGCACGATCCGCGCCGCCGCGCTCGAACATCTCCTGCTGCACGGACCGCCCCCGGAGCCCGGGCACTCCGCCAGACTCGAACTGGCCGGAGCGCGGATCACCGGCCCGGTGGACCTGTCGGCCGCGCGGATCGGATTCCCGCTCAAATTGCTGAGCTGCTCCTTCGAGCAGCTCCTGGTGCTCGACTACGCCGAGGTCGGCTGGCTGAACCTGGACGGCTCCCACCTGCCGGGCATCGAAGCCGAAGGGCTGCGCGTCGGCCTGTGGTTCGGTCTGCGCAACGCCCGGGTGCGGGGCGAGCTGTGGCTCCACGACGCACGTATCTCCGGCGGTCTGGATCTCAGTGGAACCTTGCTCGGCAGCCCGGACACCTTCGCCCTGATGGGCAAACAGCTGGTGATCGACGGCGGCTTCCGGGCCCATGGACTGATCGCGGTGGGGGAGCTGCGCATGTCCCGCTGCCGCATCGCCGGAACGGCGGACTTCACCGGTGCGAGACTCACCGCGCCCGGCGGGTGACCGCCTCGCGTGGCTTCGCAGCCACGTCCCGGACGCCACACCCGGTGTCTACGAGCAAGTGGCGGCCTCCTACCGTCGCGCAGGACAGGAACAGGACGCCCGACAGGTCCTCATGTACAAGGAACGCCGCCGCTACCGCGCGATGGGCCGCACCGGAAAACTCTGGGGCCTGCTCCTGGACGCCACCGTCGGATTCGGCTACCGGCCCGGCCGGGCGATCGCCTGGCTGGTCGGTCTGGTGGTGGCGGGGACCGCCTACTTCCGGCTCGCCGGAGCGCCGAAACCGATCAAGCCCGGCGAAGGTCCTGGGTGGGATCCCTTCCTGTACGTCCTCGACCTGGTGATCCCGTTTGTCAGCCTCGGCCAGGAGACGGCCTGGGACCCGGTCCACACCGCCAAGGCGGTGGCTCTCGCACTTGTCATGTCCGGCTGGGTGCTCGCCACGGCCATCGTGGCCGGCGCCGCCCGGATACTGAACCGCCAGTGATCCCGGCGGCTGCCTGACGAGTACTCAGTTCGGTACTCCGGGCAGTGGATCGTCCGAGTTCTCTCCAGGTTCAGAGCTTGTAGACCGTCAGGATTTCCGTACCGATGACCCCCGAACGTCCAACCGTGTCGGCACCAACCGCCCCCGGGGCTCCGTCCGGCCCCCGTCCAGCGTCTCCACCAGCTGCTCCACCCCGGCCCTCGCGATCAGCGCCGGTTGCATGCTCAGCGTTGTGACCGGCGGAGCAGTGTGCTCCGCGGTGCTGTCCTCCGTCGTGCACACCAGCAGCAGGTCGGCGGGCACGGCGAGGCCGTGGCGGCGGGCGATGTCCAGAACCAGCGGCGGACTGACCTCGCTCAGCGCGAAGATGGCGTCGGGCCGGTCGGCCCCGGCGAGCAGGCGGTCGACGGCTTCCAGGCCGGGGGCGTTCCCCGGGTGGTCGACTGTGGCGACCCGCGGCACCAGGCCGCGATCAGCACACCAAGTGGCGTGTGCGGCAAGGGATTTCACGGTGAACAGGGTCTCCGTGTCCGCCGCGAGTACGGCGATGTCCAGCGCCCCTTGAGCGGCGAGATGGTCCAGGACTTCCCGTACGGCCTGCTCATGGTCGATGTCAACCCAGTAGGCCCCTTCGCGCCCCTCGGCCCGCCGGTCGGTGAAGACCGGGATGCCGGCCGCGAGGAAGTCTTCCACCAGCGGGTCGTCGAGGATCGGGTCGACGACGATCACCGCGTCCAGCGGGAGGTCGGTCCACTCGTCGCGCGCCGAGTGGTTCGGCAGCAGCACCAGCGCGTAGCCGTGCTCCAGCGCCACCTGGGCGGTGGCGGTGACCAGCTGGGAGAGGTAGGGCGACTCGGTGTACGCCCAGGGGGACTCGATGTACTCCCGTACCGCGAATCCGATGAGCCGGGCGTGCCCCACGCGCAGCAGGCGCGCGGTGGCGTTGGGCCGGTAGCCGAGCCGCCGGGCGGTCTCCTTCGCGTGGGCGCGCACTGTGTCGGACAGGCGTCCGGTGCCGTTGAGCGCGGCCGAGACCGTGGTCTTGGACAGCCCCGCCTCGCGCGCGACATCGACGAGGCGCACCCGGGGCGCGGCGGTGGCGGTGTTCTTCCGGGGTGCTGCCCGTGGAGGTGCTGCCTGTGCACCTGCGGGGCGTCGGCCTGCTGCTTCGCTCATGGTCCAGATCCTGACACGGTGACGGCTTGTCAGCCAGTATTCACGTTAAATCCACCGACCGCAGGTTACAACCTTGTGACCTCGTGAGAATCGTTCCCGCAACCTCTTGTGCGGGAGCGTTCCCGCATCAATACTCACGGCACATCACCTCTGCGTTCGCAGCACTTTTCAGCCACAGCGCACCGTCACAGCGCACCACCACAGCGCACCACCACAGCGCCCGCGCTTCCCCCGTACCGCTTCAGTTCTCCCTCATCTCCCTGTGAAAGGGGTGGGTAGATTGCGCATGCTCCGATCCATAACACTGGTCGCCGTCACAGCCGCCACCGCACTCGTCGCCACCGGCTGTTCCGGCGGTGGCAGCAAGAGCCCGGCCGTCGGCAACACCTACAAGATGTCCACGGACACCCCGGCCGCCAAGGGGAACATCCCCGTACTCAAGACGACGTGGTCGCCAGCCTCTCGCGGCACATGGACCCGGAAGTCGCCTCGGCGTGGAGCTCCGCGTTCCGCAACGTCGACACGATCACCAAAACGGGCCCGCTTGAGGTCACCGTCAAGCTGACCACGCCCGACGTGGTGTTCAACGAGTCCCTCGCGGCCTCCCCCGGCACCATCGAGAGCGCGGCCTTCCTGACAAAACAGGGCAAGGAGTACGGCAACCCGAGCGGCGGGGTGAACTGCACCGGGCCCTTCTCCCTGCTGAAGTGGGCGCCGGGCCAGGACATCACGCTCAAGAAGAACGAGCAGTACTGGGACAAGGCGCTGACGCCCAAGGCAGACGTGGTCAAGTTCGCATTCATCTCGGACCCGGCCGCGCGCACCAACGCCCTGATGACCGGCGCGGTCGACGGCGGCTTCCTGCTGCCGTCGAACACGCTCACCAAACTGCAGGGCGGCGGCGCGGGCAAGGTCTACTTCGGGGCCAACACCGGGAACTACCTGCTGGCCGTGACCAACCTCAAGCGGGACACGGACTACGGGACACGGACTACGGGACACGGACAACAACGGTCAACTGCGAAGAACAACCAAGCGGGTACGGATTGTTCCGCGCGCGAGGCGGAACGTCTCGTCTCGACACATGGAGGGTGGTCGACGCGTCACCTGTCCGGGTGAGTTCCGCGACGGCGAGGTGTAGCGGATTCCAACGGAACGTCAGGTCGTTTGGGGACCATTGCGAAGGAGGACACAGTGGGACGCACATTCACCATGGACCGGCCCCGCAAGGTGCGCGGCGCAGGACAGGCCCCGGCGGCGGCCGGAGCTCTGTCTGTCTTCCGGAGTTCCGGAAGAGATCGTCTCTTGCTGGGCGGGACCGGCTGTAGCGGGTTGAGAAGATGCCACGCATGGAACTCGCCGACGCCGCCGACGACATACCGCGACTCTGCGTGGACCGGCTCGGCGACGAACTCTCGTTCCGCCCGGGGCTGTGGCGTTTCAGCGCCAGTGCCCAGCCTTCTCGCCCGGCCCCTTGACGCAGGTCAGGCCGTTGGCGCTGACCGCGCCGACGGGGGAGCAGAACTGACCGCGCTTGGCTGCTTTGGCGGTGGCGGCCGCAGGTGCGATAGCGGCTTGGCTGATGGTTGTAGGGGTGACGGCGCCTGAGGTGGTGGCCGCGGGTGCGACGACGGCGTGGGTTACGACCGGCGGAGTGACCACGGCGATGTCAGCTATTCGAGCGGTGGCCGTCGGGTCTTGGATAGCGGTGACCGTGATGGTCACCGTGGCGGCAGTGGTCTGTTCTGCTGAGTCGGTCGCTGCCGTGCCAGTGGTCTGCTCCGCTGAGTCTGCGGGTGCTGAGTCTGCGGGTGCTGAGTCTGCGGGTGCTGAGTCTGCCGGTGCTGAGTCTGCGAGTGCTGTGGCGGCGGCTTCTTCCACTGGAGGGCCCGGTGTTGTGGTGGCGCTCCGCACCGTGGAGTCGGCTGGCTCCGCAGCGGGGGCCTTTGAAACGGTGGCCTTGGAAGCGGGCAGCGTTACCTCAATGCTCTTCAGCTCCACCACCTCCGTCGGCGCGGGGATGGATTTGCTGTCCTTCGTCGAGCGGCGGCAGAGCAGTACGGCGCGGCACCAGGCAGCGGAAGAGGTGCTGACAAGCTGCCGCTTGACGTCCCGCCAGGAACTGAAGGCGTATACGAGGGCCAAGCCGAGTGGAAGCAGCAGGACCAGGCAGACGATGATCCACCCGGTCCGCCGGTACCACTCGGGCTGAAGCGTCGGGGGAGCGGCCTGCTGATGGACCGTGATGTTGATGTTGTCGGGCACGGCTGAACTTTGTCATGGGGAGTCAGCGGGCTGCCGCCCGGCCTCGGATGGTCGGCGGTCTCACTGCGACATCCCCTGGCAGGCGGCTCGGCAGCGACACCCCAACCGGTCACTCAACGAGCTTCGGACTCCGCTTCGGACGTCACTTCGGACGTCACTTCGGACGTCACCTGGCACTCCGCTTCGGACGTCACTTGGCACTCCGCTTCGGACGTCACCGCCCGGAAGAGCACCGGCCAGTACGTCTCCTCCAGGTGCCCCGGCGGCAGCCGGTCCGGCTCCACGAGACTCTGACCCAGGCTCCCCTCCCGCAGTGCGATGAACATCCGGGCCAACTCGTCGAGTTCGTAGGATGTCTGACGGCCGGTCAGGACGAGCATCCCGGCCAGCATCCGGGCCACCTCGGCGCGCAGCCGGGCGTCGTGCCCGGCCAGCGCCCGGCCGGCCGCCGGGTCACGGATGGCGTGCAGGGTGAACTCGGTGGAGATCAGAAACCAGGTGGCCTCTGCGGCGTCGGTGTGCGCCAGCAGTTTGAAGGCCCGCTCCGTGGACGGTTCGGTGCTGCCGAGTTCGGTCAGCGCCTGTCGGAGCTGTTCCATCACCCGTTCCGAGTGGCGGTCGAACAGGGCGAGGAAGAGGTCGTCCAGCGATGAGAAGTTGGAGTAGAACGCACCCCGGGTGAATCCGGCGCGGTCGCAGATCTGGGCGATCGTCGCACCGCGGAACCCCCGCTCGGCGAAGACTTCCAGGGCCGCGTCGAGGAGCCGGGCGACCGTACGGGGTCGCCGTACCGTTGATCCCTTCGGCATATGGACCTCCTCAGCTCTTGACGGATGGGTGACCGCCCTCAAAGGATACGAGTATGCATCCGATACAGCGATGTATCCGATCGAATCAGGAGTCGCCGTGAACACCGAGCTTCCCCAGGAACTGATCCCGCTCATCGAGTCCGCCGTCGGTCCGCTGCCGGAGAACGCCGAGTTCCCGATCCCGCCGTCGTTCGACTCGATTGAGGAGGAGCGGCAGTACCGCAAGGAGCAACTCGCCGCCGGATTCCGGCTGTTCGGCAAGTTCGGCTTCTCTGAGGGCGTCGCCGGGCACATCACCGTGCGCGACCCGGAGAACCCCGACTGGTTCTGGGTCAACCCGTTCGGCATGGCCTTCACCCAAATCAAGGCGTCCGATCTGATCCTCGTCGACCACGACGGCAAGGTGATGCACGGCCGCCGCCCGGTGAACAAGGCCGCGTTTGTCATCCACTCCCAGGTCCACAAGGCCCGCCCCGACGCGATCGCCGCCGCGCACTCGCACTCCCTCCACGGCAAGGCGTTCTCCTCGCTCGGCATCCCGCTGGCCCCGATCACCCAGGACGCCTGCGCGTTCTTCGAGGACCACGGCCTGTACGCCGACTACCGCGGTGTGGTCAACGAACTCGACGAGGGGGAGCGCGTCGGCAAGGCCCTCGGCTCGTACAAGGCCGTGATCCTGAAGAACCACGGCCTCCTGACGGTGGGTCAGTCGGTCGCTGAGGCCGTCTGGTGGTTCATCACCATGGAGCGCTCCTGCCAGGCGCAGCTCCTGGCGATGGCGGCCGGCGCCCCGGAGCACATCGACCGCGAAACCGCCCTCCAGGTGCGCGGCCAGATCGGCTCGTCGCTGGCGGGCTGGTTCCAGGCGCGTCCGCTGTGGGACCAGATCCTGGAGTCGGACCCGGATCTCGTCAACTGACGAGCCACCGGCGGTACGGCGTCCGCTCAACCGGCTGACCGCCTGCCGAGCCGCCGCCTCACCCCAGCGGCAGGAACCGCAGCGCCATCCCCGGCGGCGCCTGCGCCGCGGCGGCCAGATGCTCCGCCGGCACAACGCCGATCACCGGATACCCACCCGTCACCGGATGGTCGGCGAGGAAGATCACCGGTCGCCCGTCCGGCGGGACCTGCACCGCGCCGAGCACCATGCCCTCGCTGGGCAGCTCAGCGGTACGGTTCCACTCCAGGGCGGGACCGTCCGTACGCAGCCCGATCCGGTTGCTCGCCGACGCCACCGTGTACGTCGCGTGCCGGACGGTGTCGAGGGCCGCGCGGGTGAACCAGTCCTGACGCGGGCCGAACGTCAGCGGCAGGGCAAGCGCGGTGGGCGGTCCGGGTGAGCGCGGCACATCTGTCCCGAACGGGGTCGGGCCGTGCGGAGCGCCCACCGGAAGAACGGTGCCGTCGCCGACCGGAGGCGGGCCGAGGCCGGACAGCAGGTCGGTCGAACGACTTCCAAGGACCTCGCGTACGGTCAACCCACCCGCGAAGGCCACGTAACTGCGCAGCCCAGCGGTCACCTTGCCGACGTCGAGCACTGCTCCAGCGGGGACATGGACGGCCGTGCCCCACGCCGCCGGTCGTCCGTCGACGTGCACCGCACAGGGTGCGCCCGTCACGGACACCACCACACCGGCCGTGCCGACCCGCAGGGTGAGGCCGGTGAGGGTGGCCTCCAGCGTCGCGCTGTCCGCCGGATTCCCCACCAGCCGATTGGCGAGTCGGTGGGCCGGCTGGTCCAGCGCACCCGAGTGCGGCACCCCCAGGTGCGCGTGCCCGGGCCGGCCCAGATCCTGAACGGTCGTCAGCGCACCCGCGCGGATGACTTCCACGGACCGCCCGTTCATGAGGCGCCCTGCCCGGTGGGCGCGCCGGTTGCTGCGATCCGTACAGCCTGATCAGGTTTTCCCGACGTTCCCGACGTTCCCGATGTTCCAGATGCTCCAGGCGTTCCCGACGTTCCAGGCACCCCAGGCGCTCCAGATGTGCCGGACTCCTCCACGAAACGCACCGTCATCCCGGGTTCGAGCAGCGCGGCAGGTTCCCGGGACGGATCCCACAGCAGGACGTCCGTACTCCCGACCAGTTGCCAACCGCCGGGCGACGGCCGTGGGTAGACACCCGCGTATTCTCCGGCGAACCCGAGTGAGCCCGCCGGGACGCTGGTGCGCGGCGTCGCACGGCGCGGCAGCCGGTAGCGCTCGGGCAGGCCCGTCAGATAACCGAAGCCCGGTGCGAAGCCGGAGAAGGCGACGCGGAACAAGGTCGCGCCGACGATTTCCGCGACCGTACGGGGTTCCACCCGCCACAGCGCGGCGACTTCGGCGAGGTCAGGACCGTCATACCGGACGGGGATCTCAACCAGGGTGCCCGCTCCGTCCTCGACTGGCGGCACGTGCCAGTGGACCACATCGGCGGCAAAAGCCACCGGATCCAGCAGCCCGTCCAGGAGTACGGTGCGCGCCGCGGGAACGATTTCGCGTACGGACCGCATGGTGCCCAGGGCCCGGCGGCGCAGCAGTTCGGCGTGCAGCGCCTGGGTCTGTCCGGCGGTGTCCACTTCGAGGAGCAGGGCGTTCCGGCCCACGGGCAGCGCCCTCACGCGAACGGCTCCAGGGACACGCCCGCCGTTCGCAGCGCATCCCGTACGCGCCGGGCCAGACCGGCGGCACCGGGGGTGTCGCCGTGCAGACACAGTGACCGGGCGGCGACGGCGATCCGTTCACCCGTCAGGGCTACGACTTCGTGGTCACGGCCCAGAGACAGTGAGCGGGCCACGACCTCTTCGCCGTCGTGGATGACCGCCCCGGGCTCGCGGCGGGACACCAGGGTGCCCTGGGCCGTGTAGGACCGGTCCGCGAACGCCTCAGGTACGGCGGGGAGTTCGGCAGCCCGTGCGGCAGCGAGCAACTGCGAGTCCGGCAGTCCGAGGACCGGCAGTGGACCGCAGGCCAACCGCACGCCGGCGATGACGGCGGCGGCCTGGTCCGCGTCCCACACCGTGCGGTTGTACAGCGCGCCGTGTGGTTTCACGTACGCGACACGCGTTCCGGCGGCGCGCGCGAAGACCTCCAACGCGCCGATCTGGTAAGCGATTTCGTCCGCGAGTTCGACGGGCGGCACATCCATCGCGCGGCGGCCGAAACCGGCGAGGTCGCGGTAGGAGACCTGCGCGCCGATGCGTACCCCGCGCTCCGCGGCCAGCGCGCAGACCCGCCGCATGATGGACGGGTCACCGGCGTGGAACCCGCAGGCGACGTTGGCACTGGTCACGACGGACAGCAGGGCCTCGTCGTCGGTGAGTGTCCAGCGGCCGAAGCCTTCACCGAGGTCGGCGTTGAGGTCGAGCACGGTGTGGGGTGTGCGGTCGGAACCGTGCCCGGCACCCGGGTCGGGAATGTGCCCGGCCGCGACGCCCGGGTCGGGAATGTGCCCGGCCGCGACGCCCGGGTCGGAACCGTGCCCGGCACCCGGGTCGGAACCGTGCCCGGCCGCGACGCCCGGGTCGGAACCGTGCCCGGCACCCGGGTCGGAACCGTGCCCGGCCGCGACGCCCGCACCGCTGTCGGTTGAAGCCCGCGCACCGGCTCTGCCGTTGCTCATTCTGGAGTTCCCCCCATCGCGTCGAGGATCATGTTCTGCGCGTCGTCGAGGTACCGGTGCAGCACGACCTCAGCCGCGGCGGTGTCCCCGGACTCGATCAGGTCGACGATGTCCCGGTTGCGGTGCAGGAACGGTTCGTGCAGCGCGCGCGCCGAGGGCATGGCGTGGAAGGCCAGCCGCAGCTCGGCGACCAGGTGGGCCAGGTAGTCGTTGATCCGGGGGCTCCCCGCCAGGGCGGCGAGCGACTGGTGGAAGCGCAGGTCGGCGGTGCCGACCTCGGCCCACTGGCCGGCCTTCGCCGCGGCCTCCCCGCTGAGCACGGCGGTGTCCAGCGCGGCGCGGAGTCCTGGCGTGGCGTCAGCTGCGGCGCGCAGCCCGGCAGCCTCCAGGCTGTGCCGGACCGTGTAGATGTCGACGACGTCTGCGGGGGTCAGTGTGCGTACGAAGACACCCCGGTTGATCTCGTGGACGACAAGCCGCGCGTGGACGAGCGTCCGGAAGGCCTCCCGCAAGGTGTTCCGGGAAACGCCGAGCGCGGCGCTGAGCGTCTGCTCGGCCAGGCGGGTGCCGGGCGGCAGGATCCCCTCCGCTATGCGGTCCCGCAGGACGTTCGCGACGAGCTGCGCGGTGGCTGCCCGCCCGAGCAGATCCCGGTCGGCGGCGAGCAGGTCGAGGGACTGACGGGTCGGCGGTTGCGTGGCGTCCATGTCGTGGACCATCTGAAATCTCCCGGAATGCGACCGACTCTTGTGGGATTGTTGAACAATAGCTTAGTGTCCTCAGCACCTACTCGGCCTCCGGTTCGAGGATGAAAATTCAAAGAAGAACGCGGAAGGCGGAGGAATGATCGTTCTCCTCGGCGTCCTACTGGTGATCATAGGATTCGCCACCAGACGCAACCCCCTGTTGGTAGTCGGCGTCGCCGGCGTGGCCACCGGCCTGCTCGGCGGGCTGTCCCTCCGGGAGGTGCTCGCCGCGTTCGGCACCGGCTTCGCGTCGAGCCGCAGTGTCACCATCTTCGCGATCACCCTGCCGGTGATCGGACTCCTGGAGCGGTACGGACTCCAGGAACAGGCCCGTACGCTCATCGGTCGTTTCGCCAAGCTCACCGCGGGCCGCTTCCTCGTCCTCTATCTGGCCCTGCGGCAGATCACCGCCGCCGTCGGCCTGGTCAGCCTCGGCGGCCCCGCCCAGACGGTGCGCCCGTTGGTCGCGCCCATGGCCGAGGGGGCCGCGGAGCGGATGTACGGTCCGTTGCCGGAGAAGATGAGCGAGAAAGTCCGCTCCTATTCGGCGAGCGCCGACAACGTGGGCTTGTTCTTCGGGGAGGACTGCTTCCTCGCCGTCGGCTCGATCCTGCTGATCACCGGCTATGTGAACACCACGTACGACCAGCACCTGGAACCGCTCCACCTCGCGCTGTGGGCCATCCCCACCGCGATCTGCGCCTTCCTCATCCACGGCGTCCGGCTGCTCCGCCTGGACCGCACACTCGCCCGTGAGCTGACGCCCCGAGGCACCGCCTCCCCTGTCCCGGAGACGGCCAAATGATCAAATCCGAATGGTTCTTCTGGCTGGTCGGCGCAACCTTCCTGGTGATGGCCGGACAGATGCTGCTCGACCGCACCAACCCCAAGCGCGTCGGCAGTGCCGCCTTCTGGGGCCTGCTCGGCATCGGGTTCGTGTACTCCACCTGGGTCGCGGACAAGAGCGCCCCCGCCGAACCGCTCGGCGTCGGCGTGCTCGTGATGGTCTGTCTGGCGGGCTTCGGCTTCACCGGGCGCGGCACCGTACGCACCACCACCGCCGAACAACGTGTCGCCACCGCCGCGCGCCTGGGCGGCAAGCTGTTCATCCCCGCGCTGACCATCCCCGTCGTGGCCATGTTCTTCGCGGTCGTGGTCAAGGACTGGCACATCGGCACGCAGCCGATCCTGCAAAAGGGCAGCGAGACCATCCTCGGACTCGGCATCGGGGCCATCGCCGCACTGGTCGTCGGCCTGGTCATCGTGCGGGAGAAGCGGGTGTCCGTACCCCTGCACGAAGGCCGGTCCATGCTGGAGGCGATGGGCTGGGCGATGCTGCTGCCGCAGCTCCTGGCCGTACTCGGCTCGATCTTCCAAGCGGCCGGTGTCGGCAAGCAGGTCGGGCGGATCACCTCCAGCCTGCTCCCGGAGGGCAAGGTCTACGTCGCCGTCCTGGTGTACTGCCTGGGCATGGCCCTGTTCACGGTCATCATGGGCAACGCCTTCGCGGCCTTCCCGGTCATGACGGCGGCCGTCGGCTGGCCGGTCGTCATCGTCCAGGGCGGCGGCGACCCGGCGGTCGTCCTCGCCCTCGGCATGCTGTCGGGCTTCTGCGGCACGCTGTGCACGCCGATGGCGGCGAACTTCAACATCGTGCCGGCGGCGCTTCTCAATCTGAAGGACCAGTACGGACCGATCAAGGCGCAACTCCCCACGGCCGGGGCGGTCCTGGTGTGCAACATCGGCATCATGTCGGCCTTCGCGTTCTGAGCCCGCGCCCCTTCCCCTCCCGCCGGTTCCCTTTCCCACTGGCTGACGCATCGTCAGAATGCTGAGGAGGCACCACGTGATCCGCGTACTCGTCACCGGATTCGAACCGTTCGACGCCGAAAAGACCAACCCCTCCTGGGACGCGGTCCAGCTGCTCGCGGGAACACCCCTGCCCGGTCTCGACATGACCGCCGTCCGGCTCAGCTGCGTGTACGGCGACAGCCTGCGCGAACTGCGCGCGGCCGTCGAACGGGTCGACCCCGACCTCGTGGTGTGCGTCGGCCAGGCCGGCGGGCGGCCCGACATCACCGTCGAGCGGATCGCGATCAACATCGACGACGCCCGTATCCCGGACGGCGCGGGCCGGCAACCCATCGACCGGACGATCGTCGAAGGCGGCCCCGCCGCGTACTTCTCGACGCTCCCCGTCAAGGCGTGCGTGGCCGCGGCCCGCGACGCCGGTGTGCCCGCTTCCGTCTCACAGTCCGCCGGTACGTTCGTGTGCAACCACGTGTTCTACGGCCTCATGCACCTGCTGGCAACCGAACGGCCGGACATCCGCGGCGGATTCGTCCATGTGCCGTACGCGTCCGGACAGGTCGCCGACCGGATCGTGGCATCGCTCCCGGTGCCCACCATCGCCGAGGGCCTGCGTGCGATCGTGCGTACGGCCGCCGCGCGGGGGGAGGACATCGTGGCGGTGGGCGGTGCCACGCACTGAGCGGTCCCCGCTGCCCGCGACGCGGTTCCCCGGGGCGCCGGTCAGTCTGAAATCCGGAACTCCCGGGTCATCCCCGTGAACGTACTCAGCCTCCCCGTCGCCGACACCGCATCCCCCTGGTACCTGACCCGGTACCGCCCGGCGACCGCATCGTCAGGGATCCCCCAACTGACCGTCACCTTCGACCCACCCTTGCCCATCCGCTGCCACCGGAACTTCGTCGCCCAGTCGCCGTCGTCCGCGACCGTACGCCACTCCGTGTCCGCACACCGCTGAACCTCCAGGAACGTGCCACCCCGGTGCAGCTCGTTGCTCGGGCTGGCCCCGACGAACACCGTGGTCAGCAGTTCACCCCGCCGGTACTCCGGCCGCGGCTCCACGACCGCCTCGCCGAACCGCCGGCCGCGCGGAGCCACGTCAGGGATGAACCGACGGCCCGTGCCCTGCCGGGCGGTGAGGTCGGCGCACGCCTCGCCCGGCTCCACCGGCCGGCCGTCGCGCATCGCCGTCGCCAGCCCCGCGGCGATCTGCTGCAATGCGGGCAACTCCCACCGGCCGAACAGCGTCGACCCGCCTTCGTACTGGCAGTCGTCGTACTCCTCGGGCGTCGTGACGTAGTGCAGGTAGCCGTTGCTGTAACCGGCGCACAGCACATCCGGCAGCCCGGCCCCGACAATCGAAGCGACCGTACGGCGCAGTCGCAGGCCGGCGTTCACTGTCACTTCGCCGGGAATGCCGATCAGGTACAGCGAGCCGATGCGCAGCAACTGGACGGCATACCGCTCGGCCACCAGTGGGCGGATCCTGTTCAGCGCCGCGCCGGGCATGACAAGCGCCTTCGGGTACTGCGAGTCCTTCAACCCGGGCGACAGCCGGTAGAAGACCTTGTGGCTGAGCGCGTCCCAGAACACGTTGCGGCCCTCGCGGAACGTCGGAAAGCCCACCCCGTCCGCCCACGCGCCGGCGAACGCGGACGCTCCGCCGTACGGGCCGGACGTGCGGTGTGTCCGCCCGTCGCCGGTGAACTCCGGGCGCACCTCGACATCGTTCATGTCGACGTAGACGACCCGGGAGTCGAGGACGCCGTCGACGGGTCGTCCCGCGTCGGCCAGCAGCTTCGCCGCCGCCTGGTACTGCCGCAGGCCGATGATCCTGGTGTTCTCGAACTCGTCCTCGGTGGGCCCGCTGCCGGGCCTGAGGTTGAGGTTGGGCGACATGTCGCCGGTGTTGGTCTGCGCGAACGCGGCGACGAAGTCCCCGGCGGCGGGGGCGAGATAGTCGACGCCACTGGTGACACGCTCCCAGTAGTACGCGGCGTAGCCCTTGTTGTCCGCGCTGATCAACGTGTTCCGGTTGGTCATGCTGGTGTTGTGGGTGGCGAACCAGTTGACCGCGCCGACCGGTTCGCCGTCCCGCTCGATGCGCAGCAGCGTGGTCATCGGGTCGATCCGCCCGGGGAAGTGCGCCGTGTCGGCCTCCGGGTTGCGGTCGAACGCCGTGGGGGAGCGGTTCGCGCTTGCGTCGTGCAACTCGCCCTGGCTGAGCGTGAGTTGGGCTGGAGCGAGGTCGGCGTGGGCCTGTTCGGCCGCTTCGGACATGCCGTCGACGATCGCGGCGAAGGTCTTGGGGTGGAATCCGCTGGAGAGGGTGTAGAGACCGTGGTGGGCGTAGCCGCCGGGGCCGCAGTGCGTATGCGTTGCGGTGATCATCGTGTTGCGGGCGGTGTAGAGGTCGCCGAACTTCTGCCGCAGGCGGGCGAGTACGGCCTGGTTGAGATTGTCGAAGACGAGTGGGAGGTCGGCGACGATGAGAAGGATGCGCTCGCCCACGCCGGGCTGTGGTCCAGCGATGTGCGCGAGGTCCGGACGATCAGTTTCTGTCCGGTCCCCGGCGCTGCGGCCCCTGGCGCGGGGGGCGTCCGTACGATCGATGACGTTCTGGTCGACGACGCCTTGACCGGCGTATCCCTGGTCGACAATGGCAAACGCCCGTGCCCGCAACCGCGTATGGATTCCGTCGCTCGTCTGTTCGGCTTTGCCGTAGCCGAGGAGCTCGCAATCCGCTGCCTCCCCGGTGATGTCGGCGATGCCGCGACCGGCTGAGTACCGCAGGTTCCCCATGGTCAACGTGCCCAGCTCCCCAGGTTTTTGTCGGCGGTCGCGCAGGACGACAAGAGTCGGTCACCGTTGACCCTGTAGGCACGGTAGAGATGCGGGCGTAACAGGTAAAGCACTACTCGGATCTGACATCTCTACAGATCCTTGCCCCAAACTGTCTTCAACCGATCGCGTACGTGAGAACTGGGAGTGCCTGTGAGCTTCATGATGGCCGGGACGACAACCCTGCTGAGCGCCGCCTCCTCGGTGGCCGGCCTGTGGCAGGACCGCGACACGGTGGACCTGGACGCGCTCAGCGCACGCGACTACCCGGCCGCCGCACCTGTCCCCGCGTCGATGCTCCGGCGGTACGAACTGACTGAGCGGCAGATTGACGGCCGCCCCGTCCTACGGCTGACCCCACGTAGCGGCCGAAGCGGTCAGCACCTGCTCTACATACACGGCGGCTCGTACGTCAATCCCCTGATCGCAGTGCACTGGTGGGTCATCGACCGGATGACAAGGGGCACGGGTGTTGAAATCACCGTTCCCCTCTACCGGTTGGCGCCCGAAGGCAATGTCGATGAGGCCGGAGCGTTTCTTGAATCCGTGTACACCGGGCTTGTCGATGAGGCCGGTGCCGGGAACATCACGCTCGCGGGCGATTCCGCCGGGGGCGGGCTGATTCTCGGGCAAACGCTGGCCTACCGGGACAGGGGACTGCCGCTGCCGCGTCGTGTTGTGTTGTTCGCGCCATGGCTGGACATCACCATGTCGAATCCCGAGCTGCCCTCCCTGAAAAGGCGGGACCCCATGCTGTCCGCGGCCGCGCTGCTTGTCGACGGCGCTCTGTGGGCCGCCGGAAACGACCCGCGAGAGCCCCGGCTCAGCCCGCTGTTCGGTGACTTCTCCGGGCTGCCGCCGGTGGATTTGTTCCAGGGCGGGCGGGATCTCTTCGTCGCGGATTCCCGGATATTGGCGGCAGGACTTGTACAGGCCGGAAACGTCGGAAGGTTCAAAATCGCACCGGCCGGGTTCCACGGATACGTGGCGGCATTCTGGACACCGGAGGCGAAATCGGCGTTCAGGCAGGTGCGAGGGACGTTTGCCCGGGAGGACTGACGGCGGGTGGTTTCCGTCTTGTCGCACCTGTTGCCGCACCATCGGCTACGCCCGCACCGGACGGCCGAGGGTGCGGACGAAGGGGCTGCCTGCTCAGCAGGTTCAGACCACCCGAAGGTGTCGAACTGAGCCAACATCGCGGCCTGGCTGGTTTAGGCGTTAAAGAATCTTCAGCCTGCGGAATCCCCTATTACAGGAATACCTCCGGAAACTCCCCGGCTGCGCCCGCCCCTACGCGGCACCTCCGGAGGCGCAAGAGCGCCGGTCAACGCCGCCCGGCGCGTCAGCGCAGCCCATAACTGCGGACACGACCCGGCGTCAGGCGCCCCTTGTGGGGACCGCGCGGCCCGGATCGCCGACCACAGGCGGTAGACATGGCCGGACCCATCAGTCAGCGGCGCGTCAGATACCTGATTCCGATTGTCGCCTGCCCCGCGGCTCTCATCGTCGCGTTGCTCGTCTGCATGATCATCGCGGCGGCGTTGAAGCTGCTGTCCGGAGCCTTCGGACTTCAGATGAACGGTGACGCCGCTGAGGCGGTCAACGCGGCCATCGCCGGACTCGCGTTGTCGGGCATCGTCTACACCGGACATCTGCAGCGCCGGGAGTTCTCCCTCCAGCGGGAGGAACTGGCGCTGCAACGCACGGAGATGGAGAAGTCGCACCGTGAGTTGTCCCGTACGGCGGACATCGCCTACCGGGGCCTGCACGTGGATCTGATCCGGATGAGCATCGACAATCCCGACCTCGCCAAGGTGTGGCCGTCGAGCTTCGGGCCGGACGCGGACCATCGCAAAGTCAGTCAGATGATGTACGCGAACTTGATCATCCAGCACCAGTGGCTGGCCTTGTCGAACGGCCACCTCAATGAGGACGAGATCCGCGGCCACCTCAGGCCGTTCTTCGACAGTCCGCTGCTGCGGGAGTTCTGGGACCTCAGCCGCGCGGCGCGGAACTCGATACCACCGCACAGCCCCGAAGCCCGGTACTACGACCTGGCCGACCAGATGCTGGGCCAGCTCGACGAGGAACAGCGCCTGATACAGGAGGCCGGGCTGGCACCGGAGATCGGGCTGGCACCGGAGATCGGGCTGGCACCGGAGATCGGGCCGGTGCGATCCGCCCCGGTCGGGGAGGCAGGGTTGGTACGGGGTAACGGCGAGGCCCGACCGGACGCGGCCTGACGCGGTTCTCAGGCCCGGGCACTCCGGGTGCCGACGCCCCGGCGGATTGTCTGAAGACCATTAACGAAATACGCCGCGATTCTCCCCCGCACGGGTGGGCTTCCTGTAAAAATGACTCACTTCGGAGGATCCGCCAGTCGGCTTGTCCGACTACTGGCCTGGGCTCTGCGCCAACTGGGTGGACACCCGCATCTTGGGCAGCCTGCCTTCGTTGTACGGCCAGACTGGGGACACCATCGTGCCCCGAGGCCGGTAGTTATCACGACCATTGACCTTGACGAGGACAATCCGACGATGCATCACATCCCCGCCACATCGCTGTCGATCGCGCGACGTCTCGGCAGCACTCCGCAACAGCGGGGAAGTCAGGGCAACTGCACATGCCCGGACATCTTCGAGCTGAGCGACGGACGCTTCGCCGTCATCGGCACCGACATGACCGACGAGCTCCGGGGCGCGATCCCCGCCGATGCCGGAATCGCCGACTACGAACGCATCGTTGTGATCAGCAGGGAAACCATGTTGCACGCCCGGGGCGACATCCCCGTCGCGTAGGGAGGCGCAGACCCCGGCCGGGAACGAGTCCTGCCGGGGTCCTGTCGCCCGGACCGGCCGAACCTTTCGTCCAGGAACACCTCGGCGCGTGGCTGGACAGGCATCCGGAGCAGGCCGCAGCCGTCATCGACCGGATCGTGTGGGGTACCCGCCAGGGCTGACCGGCGACGGAGCTCAAACTGCGGGCGGTGGCCGGCAACGTGGACTTCGACACGTACTCGCGTGTCCACATCGCCCGTGCGCAGGAACGCGTCCATCCGACTCCGGGTCGGGGTGAAAACGCACCCGGCACCTGATCAGGGCTCCCCCGAAAGGCTCCGCACCCTCCGGATTCCGTCTAAATAACGGGCTTTTGCCACCTAATTCAAACAGAACAAGACAACTTCCAGCACTCAACCCGACACCCCAGTTCAGCGGAAATCGGTCGCGTGGTCCGCAGCCCACGAGTGGAACGTCCGGGCCGGACCCCCGAGCAGTTGTTCCACGGTGTCGGTCACCCGCAGGCGAACGCAGAACCTCAACACAGGTTGAAGCCAATGCCGCTGGCGGCAAACGGCATTGTCCGTAAGCCGGGTGATGACCCACGCATCCGAGCGGACGCGCTGCGCCCGCTCGGACTGCACCCGGACCAGCCCGCGTCGAAGACGTTCGGACCGCGTCCGGCCAGCTGGCGGCGGGGCTGGCGGCGGGGTTGGGGGCGATGACCGAAGAAGCGGTTAGCGTACGGGTCGCGCTGGTGCGTCTTCGGGAAGTTCCCCCTCGGCGAGGGGAGCGTGTCGGCGACGGCGAATTCCCTTGGTCGGTTCCGCTCGTGTCGGACATGCTGAGGCCCATGGGAATGCTTGACGGAGTCGCAAAGCGGGTCGCTGGGGGAGCCGTGGTGGAGTTCCGGCCGACGGGGTCGTCGATGGTCCCGCTGATCCGCAGTCGGCAGCTTGTGCGCGTGGCACCAGTCGACGCTGCGAAGCTCGCCGTGGGGGATGTTGTGCTGGCCCGGGTGGCGGGGAGTGTCTATCTGCATTTGGTGTCCGCGCTGGATGCGCCGCGCGGGCGGGTGCGGATCAGCAACAACCGGGGTCGGGTCAACGGATGGACCCAGCGGGAGCGGGTTTTCGGGATCTGTGTAGCTGTGGAGGGGGTGGCCAGGGCGGGCGCGGAGGAGAAGGTCAGCTGAGCGGGATTCTGTAGTTCCTGCTTTGGCGTGCCGGCTATGTGGTGCCTGTTCTGTGGTGCCCGCTCTGCGATCAAGGTGAAGCGCACCCTTGAACCGGGCTGATCGGTTTTGCGGCCTCTGGCTTTGCGGCCTCTGGCTTTGCGCGCAACGGGACCTCGATGATGAACCACGAGGCTGCGACGGCAGCGATGCTGATCACCGCGCCCCAGAAGAACAGGGAACCGGTTCCGGAGGCGACCGCGGTCAGGTAGGAACTACCGGCGGCCGGGGTCAGGTCGCCCAGCTTGTTGTTGAACAGCGAGCCGAAGAGCGCGACGCCGAGTGAGCCGCCGATCGTACGGAACATCGTGGACGAGCCCGAGGCGACGCCCATGTCCTTCATCTCCACACAGTTCTGCGCGATGATCAGCGTCATCTGCATCAGGAAGCCGATGCCGACGCCGACCAGCGCCATGTACAGGCTGGTCACGGGACGGCTGGTGCCGGTGTCCATCGTGGACAACAGGCCCAGGCCGACGGCGAGCAGTGCGGTGCCGAGGACCGGGAAGATCCTGTACTTGCCGGTCCTGGCCATGACCTTGCCGCTGATCTGCACCGCGACCACGATCCCGGCCATCATCGGCAGCAGCAGCATGCCGGAGTTGGAGGCCGAAGCGCCCTGGACTGACTGCTGGTACAGCGGCAGGAAGGAGATCGCGCCGAACATCGCCATGCCGACGATGAGCGCCATGACCAGCGACAGGTTGAGGTTGCGGTTGCGGAAGAGGTGCAGCGGGAGGACCGGCTCGGCGGCGCGGGTCTCCGCGAAGATGAACGCGGCGAGGGACAAAACAGCCAGGATGGCCAAGCCGATGATCGTGGCGGAGTTCCAGGCGTAATCATTGCCGCCCCAGGTGGTGAGCAGGACCAATGAGGTCAGCGTGCTGGTCAGCAGGGCCGCGCCGAGGTAGTCGATACGGGCCTGCGAGCGGCGCTTGGGCAGCTTCAGCATGACCGCGCACCAGACGAACGCGACCGCGCCGAGCGGCAGGTTGAGGTAGAAGGCCCAGCGCCAGTCCAGGTGTTCGGTGATGAAGCCGCCGGCCAGCGGGCCGCCGACGGTGGCGATGACCATGACCATGGCGAACATGCCGGCGTACTTGGCGCGGTCGCGCGGGGAGAGCAGTTCGCCCATGAGCGCCATCGCGGTGACGGCGAGGCCTCCGGCGCCCAGGCCCTGGAGGACGCGGAAGCCGATGAGCTGCTCCATCGTCTGGGCTGCGCCGGAGGCGGCCGAGCCGACGAGGAAGATCGCAATGGACGTCAGGAAGATGCCTTTGCGGCCGTACATGTCGCCGAGTTTGCCCCAGATGGGAGTGGATGCGGCGGTGGCGAGGGTGTAGGCGGTGACAACCCAGGAGAGGTGCTTCAGACCGCCGAGGTCGCCGACGATCGTGGGCATCGCGGTGCTCAGGATGTTGTTGTCGAGCATTGCCAGAAGCATGGCGAGCATGATGCCGAGGATGATCCAGCGGATGTTCTCCGGGGTTTCGAGCAGGGCTGCCGGGGTGGTTTGTCGGGGGATTTCTCCAGGTTCGAGTGTGGGCGTGGGCGTGGGTGTGGTTGCTGGGGTGGGTGTGGTTGCTTTTTGCGGGATTTCGGCGGGTGCGGGCATGGCGGATCAGCTCCTTGGCGGGGTCGGCTGCGCCTCCGGGAGATTCGCGGAGTGGTGGTGGTCGGCTGCGCCTTCGAGGCGTCCACCGTGCCGCTAGAAAAGCATAGCCACTCAAAAAGTGCAATGAGTCAATCTTTTTAGCGACTACGCCTGTGCGTTAGAGTGGAGCCATGAACCAGCCGACTGTCGGGCGCCGCGAGCGCAAGAAGACCCAGACCCGCCAAGCCCTGTCGGACGCCGCGCTGCGGATGTTCGTCGAACGCGGCTACGACAACGTGACCGTCATGGACGTCGCAGAGGCCGCGGACGTGTCGGTGACCACCTTGTTCAAGTACTTCCCGAGCAAGGAAGCCCTGATCTTCGATGAGGACGCGGACCGCGAGGAGGCCCTGGTGGCCGTCATCCGTGACCGCGCGCCGGGGGAGTCGATCCTCACGGCGATGCACCGGAACTTCATCGAACTGCAGTTGGCTCCGCGGCTTGAGACGCCGCCCGCCCGGGGGATGCGGGAACTGGTCGCAGGGACTCCGGCGCTGGCCGAGTACTTCCAGCGCATGTGGATGCGGCATACGCAGACCCTGTCGCGGGAGATTTCGGAGGCCGTCGGCGTGGACGAGGGCGGCACCAAGGTGCGGGCGCTGGTGCGCTTCATGATGGAGGCGCCACGACTGGCCGCGCAGGACCCCGACCCGGCGCGGGCGCTGGCGGAGATCTTTGAGCTGCTGGAGACGGGGTGGGGGGATTACGGCGTACGGGGGAGTGGGGCACCGGAGGGGCAGAGCTGATCGGCCGGGGGAGCGGTGCGTCGCCTCGATCGTGCTCGCCTGTCCGGGAGGGGCGCTACGTCAACCACTCGCCGTCGACCATCAGATCCCGTCCAGTGATCTCGTTGACCTCGCGCCAGGTCTGGATCAGTTCCGGCCGGATGCGGAAGTACGGGTAGTCGCGCTGCTCGCGAGGGTCGAACCCGGTCTTGGCCGCGAACGAGTCGGCGACCTCGTCGGTGATCACGTCGGCGACAACCGCGCATCCTTCGATCAGGACCACGTCGCGGGTCGTCCCGACCGTGAGCCGGACCCGGCCGCCGGCCCGGAGATTGCGGGCCGTGGGGTTGCCGGCCGCCGTCGAGATCAACAGCGTCCCGCCGTCCCAGAGGAACGACAGCGGTACCAGATACGGCGTACCCGTTCGGTCGGCGGTGGCCACCCAGGCGTCGACGTCTTCGTCGAGGCGGCGCCGGGTGTCCTGCATGCGCTGGGTGAGCGATCGCGGCGGGACGGTCATGGCGTCGGGCCTCCTGTTTCGGCTACGAAGTGGTGAGGAAGTTCGGTCGCTGTTTCGGATACAGGTGAGGAAGGCCGGTCGCCGTGGCCCGGCAGTCACACCGCCGGGCCACGGCGCTCAGCTCACTGCCTGCCTGCCTGACCAGCCTGGTGATCCGTTGCTCGTCGCCGATCCCGCTTCCCGCACCCGGGGTCACAGCCGTCCGGGACGGCAGCGGCACGCGCCGCGCCGTCCCGGACGGCTGTGAGAGCAAAGATCGCGGCTACTCCGCGTAGGGCTGGTCGGTTCCCTGGTCGCTGTAACCGACACTCCAGATGTAGCCGTCCGGGTCGGCGAAGGTTCCGCCGTACCCGCCCCACGGCAGAGCGCCGGCGGGCTTGAGGACCGTGGCGCCGGCCTTCGCGGCCTCCGCCAGCACCTCGTCGACCCGCGTCTGACTGCGGACGACGTAGGTCAGAACCAGTCCGCTGAAACCGCTGCCTTCCTGCTCCGTACCTACCTGGGCGGCCAGGCCTTCGCGGCTGTAGAAGCCGACGGGCGAGGCGCCGTCCGATGCGAAGAACACCGAGATGCCGAAGTCGCTCTGGACCTTCCAGCCGAGCCCTTCGGTGTAGAACTGCTTGGCCCGGTCCATGTCCCGGACGCCAAGAAGGATCGAGCTGACGTGTGCCTTCATGTCCTGCTCCTTATTGACGGGTGATCATGTGATGCGTGGGTGGTCATGTGCCCGGCCGGGCATCCAGGCAGGGCCCGGACGCCACCCCGGCGCGGGTGTTGCCTTAACGGTAGAAGCGGAGGCCCGACCGGTGCTTCTTCATTCCTGACCGGTGCCGCCCCGCTGCTGGTCGGCGGGGGCTTCGTTGTATCTGGCAACGCCCGTACGCGCCTTTGCACTTCAGGGAATACGCCGACTGAAGTGTAGGCAGTTGGCGGGAGCCCCGCTACCGTTCGGGGTGGAACTTCAGGCACCTGCGTCGAGTTGGTCCCGAGAGAATCGCATGCGAAGGATCGGCGAGTCGGTAGCGATCCTGTTCATGGTGGTGATGGGCCTGGTCGCGATAGCGGTCGCTCTTGTGGTGGCAGGTGCCTGGACGGTCTACAACGCGGCCCTGATGGCCGCGATCGTGCGTCGTGTCGTGGACGGCGAGATGACCTTGCCTTGGATCAGCTTCCCTCTCGGTGTCTGCCTTGCGCTGTTCTTCGCGGCGATGGCGGGTATCCCGCTCGGGTTTGTGGTGGGCGGGCCGTCATCGCTTGTCCATGAGGCCGCGGGGGCGGCGGGATTCGTGCTCGGCGCGCTCTTGGGCGGCGTCGGGATCCCGTTGCTCCTGTGGTACTTCGATGCGATTCCGCCCCTGGGGTCATTCTCGTCGGGTCCGTGAGCACCGCACACGCCGCGTCTGCGACCCACATCGTGCGCCGACGGTCCCAGCGGGTCCACCAGCGCACCGCCGAGCACCCCGAAGAGCAGCCACGGCAGTGTTCCGGCGGCCGTGATGCGGGCGAGCGCCATCGGATCCCGGGTCAACGTCAGTGCCGACGCCCAGCGAGGTCGCGCCGACCGGCAGCGGCTCGCTGCCGGTGGTGTCAAACAGACCCGCTCTGTTTTGACCGCTCACAAGACGAAGGGGACTTTGCCGACGGGGATAGCAGGGCGCCCGAAAACGTCCTGTGAGGCGCCGGGCATGGCTACGAAATGTCAACTCCCGGGAAAATCACGGGGGTTGCCCCTCAAAAACCGACCCGTATCTTCCAAAGTCCGATGTGCCAGTGCATCATTCAGCACGCAAAAGCAAGACCGCCAAAGGAGCACCCCGCATGAAGCGCCTGACCGTCGCAGTCGTCTGCGCCGCGATCCTCGTCCTGAGCGCGTGCTCGGACTCGGACTCGGGGTCCCTGAAGGCGCCGGAGCCGAACAACGCCCCAGCCGACGGCCCCGGTTCACTGCACCAGGCGCTGTCCCGGATCGCACTGACCGACGCCACACGCCAGTACGTCTCCTATGACAAAACGGGCGCCCTCACCAAGCTCACCGGCAAGGACCCCACGACCCAGAACCCTGGCGGGTTCAGCCAGTTGCGCGACAACGGGGCACCCAACCTGTACAACGACGCCGCGCTCATGAAGGACAACCCGGGCATCTCACTTCTGGACGCCGCATACACCGTCAGCGCGGGGCAACGGCCGCACGCCGTCGGCCTGATCGCCGGCGGGCAGGACGCCGCGAAGGTCCAGCGCGGGCTCCTCGGTCTCGGCTGGACGGGCGACGCGAACCACCTCACGCCGCCCGCGCTGAACGACTTCAAGGGCGACCTCGACCTGGGCCCGCTGGCCCTGAACCTCGGCCACGTGCGCACCGACGGTTCCGACATCGCGTACGGGGACTCCGCCGACGCGGTCACGCTCGCCGGGAAACCCCCGGGGAAGACACTCGCGGATGATCCCCGTACGGCCGCCCTCACCGGGTGCCTCGGCGACGTCGTGGCCGCCGTCATCGGCACCCCCGACGGGACGGGGTCACTCCAGCCCACCGCCATCGCAGTCGGCGTACGGACACCCCGCGGTGCCGGGGACACCCCGCGCGCCGTGGTCTGCGCATCCTGGCCGGACGCAACAGGCGCGGGCGACTACAAAACGCGCGTCTCCGCGGATCTGGCCGACGGACAGTCCGCGGTCACCGCCCAGAAGTGGTCTGCGATGCTGACCAATTCCCGTGTCCAGGACATCGGCGGTACGGAACACATCGTGGCGTGGGACGCGGACGCGTCCGCCCCGGCGACCCGCGTCCTCCACATGTTCGCCAACCAGGACCTGCCGGGGCTCCCGTGCACCGGCAAAGCGGCCCGGCCCGGCGCACCGGTCGCACCGCAGTGTGCCTGACCGCAGCAGTCATCGGCCGGGGCGCGCAACTCGGGGAGTCCGACGAGCGGGCCTGGCAGGTCGACGTCCTCGAGCTGGCGCGCGAGGGCATCGATCAGGGAGGGTGACACACGAACGCGACTCCTGTTCATGATCTTCGGCCTCGAGAACCTTGATCATCACGAGTCGCGTCCGGCATTTCTACTCGGGCGCAGCGCCACCGTGTTATCCGGTGCCACCGGAGCACGGGGCAAGGGGATGCGAGGACGCACGCCCCTCACGGACTGCTGGGCGTCGGTTTCCGCAGGGTCCGGTCCAGTTCCGCACCGGCCGGCTCGTATCCGGCATCCGTGATGCGCTGCAACTCGCGCAGGTCGCCCGCCGCCACGGCGCGCCGCGTGAGTAGAAGCCCGGCACGCTCGGACCCCTCGTCCAGCAGCTCGCTCAGCTCCTCCACGTCGCCGTCAGTGTCGGCAAGATCGGCCAACCGGTTCAGTGCGCTCTCGTTTCCGGCGTCCGCCAGGTCGCGCAGTGTCTCTCGGTCGAAGTTCGGATTCACCATGCCGCCATGCTGCAACCTTTCCCCTGGGGAAAGGTCAAGTGGGACGATGGACCGGTGCTAACCATCGGGCAGCTCGCCCGGTACGTCGGGGTCTCGATCAAGACCATCCGCGTGTACCACGACAAGGGACTCCTGCCGGAACCGGACCGCGACGTCTCCGGCTACCGGCGCTATGGCGCGGGCGACGCCATCGACCTGATCAAGATCCGCACCCTCGCCGAGGCCGGCGTGCCGCTGTCCCGCATCCGGGCGCTCCGGTCCGCGACCGACGAGGAGTTCCGGCAGGCCCTCTATGAGATCGACGGCGACGTCACCGCGCGGATCCGCGCGCTCCAGACATCCCAGCGACGGCTCCGCCGGCTCGCCGACGGTCCCGTCTCCTCCCTGCCTCCTGAGGTTGCCGCCCACGTGGAGCAGCTGACTCTTCTGGGCTTCACCGATCGGTGGGTGGCGCTGCAGCGCAACCTGTGGATCCTGGTGTTCGCCACGCATCCGGACATGGCACTGACGTTCTTCCGCGACCAGGCCGAGGCGCTGGCTGATCTGACTCTGCGTCAGCTCTTCGTCGACTACGACCGCGCACACGACCTCGACCCCGAGGACCCCCGGATCGACCGCCTCGCCCACCGCATCGTCAACGCCACCCTCGACCGCTACGGCGCCACCGACCTACCCGGCCAGGACACCGACTCCGCGATCCCGGCCCTCGTACAGGGAGCCGTGAACGCCGCTTCGCCGGCCTGGCGGCGGCTCGACACCCTCGTCCGCGAGCAACTGGGCGCCTGAGTCCGGCCGCGCCGCGTGCGACGGCGGTGGTGAACCGGTGGCTGCAGGAGCTTCCGGCCGGTGGGTCGCCGGCGCCGAGCTCGTGGGAGAACTACGCACGGGTGGTCAAGGAGTGGATGGAGTTCCTGGTTAACGTACGGATAACGCAGAATCCACGCTGTACTGGAACGCTCAGGCGAACACGGCAGCCCCGAACTCGTCCGCCGGCGGATGCGGCAATCGGTCGGACGTACCGGAGTCTGTTGGGGAAACGCTATGACTGAATCATTCTTCGGAGCCCTGAAGAACGAGTGGCTGAGCCGTTACGAGTTCATCGACAGAGCCAAGGCTGGTCTTCGAAGTTAACCGGGCAGCGTGACGGGCGCCACACACCCAATGTGACACTGCGTAGCATTTCTGACTGGGCGTCACCCCCGACGCGGGAAGCCCGCAGGCCTTCGTGATCATGGTTGTTCTCTACGCAACCAATCACGGAAACCCGCGGGCTTGAACCCTGACGATATCAACGCCGAAGCCACTACCTTGCTGGGCCTGGAAGGAGTGGGTGTCGTGCGGATCGACCGGGACGCCGACGACGGCATCCCCCTCGTCCACGCGGTCACCGCCGACCCCGCCGCCCGGGCCTGCCCCGCCTGTGGGGTCTTCTCCACCGCGCGTAAGGCCCGGACCGCCACCCGGCCCCACCTGCCCGAACTCGCCACCCTCGCGCAGACCGTCGACCAGTGGTGGGACGGCATCGAGGCGTACATCCTCACCGGGATCACCAATGCCGCCTCGGAGGGAAACAACCGACTGATCAAGCTGGAGGCCCGCAACGCCTTCGGATTCCGCAACCGGGAGAACCAACGCCTACGATCACGCTGCGCTACAACCAGACGGTCCCGGCGGGAGACGTTGCCCGGTTAACTTCGAAGACCCGTGATCAGGAGACCCTGATGGAGAGCGGGAATGTGGCGGCAGGGTTCATGGCCACCGCTAACCAGTCCGTACGGCTGGCCGCCGCACGGGACCAAGGCGGAAATACCAGGACAGGCAAGAAGGGCATCGTGAATTCGCCCGACCCGGCGGCCCCCATCGCCCGTGGCTCCGTGACGGCGCATACCATCGGGGCTCGGTCCACCCCAAAGGCTGCGCACCCATTCGGGAAAAGCCACCGACCGGGCCGACCGGATCCGGGAGTGTCTCGCTGACGTGCTGGAACAGCGGACATCTGCGCTGTAGGAGGCATCGTCGGCCGACATCAGTCCGTCACCTGTCCCCGTGCCGGTTCAGCCGTTCGGCCAGCCCAGGAGCTCAAGTGTCCGGCTGACCGGTTTCAACTCTATTCCGCCGAGCAATTCTGCGAGTTCGGCACTGTTCAACGGACGCTCGCCGATCAGATCACTGCGGCTTTGGCGGCCGCGCGTCGGAGGCGCCGCCGCCGTACACCCGGATGTTCGCCGCGGACCACAGTTTCGCCATGCCGTGTTCGCCCCACACCTCCACACCCTGCGGCCAGGACTGCAGGATCGTCATGAGTACGATGCCGCGCGACCCGTAGTGGCTGTAGAGATCGGGCAGCTGCTTCCACCGGCACACGTTGGCCGCCTCGTCGAGCACCCCCAGCAGCGGCACGGCAAGCCGGCCGCCGGGCTGCGACGTGGCGTACTCCTCGGCCGCTTCCACGACGGCCACCGTCAGAGCGGTGACCAGCGGTGCGGCGGTCCGCTCACCTTCCCGGGACAGCAGGTACAAGGTCCCCGCACCGCGTGCGAAGGCCTTCGGGTCCGACATCCACGAGTACACCTTCGTGATCGGCAGCTTCTCCACCGAGGCCGCCGGGATCATGTACGCGAGGAGGTCCTTCGCGGAGGAGTCGAAGAACGCGTCGGTGCGTTCGTTCGGCCCCCGGTTGGCGTTGACGAAGTGGCCGGCGAGTTTGGCCGCGCGCCGTCCCCGCAGGGGCGAGACGTACGCGAGACTGTCCGCCGTCAAGAACGCCGAACTGCCGCCGGGGATCGTCTGGTTGGCGAGACCGTGCGCTACGGACCGGCGGTCGGCGACGAGTTGGTCGTACCGGTGCCCGCCACCGGTGGCCAACCACAGGTCCGGGTAATCGAACGACTCGTGGGCGCTGAACCGCCCCCCCGTCCGGATCTCCGTCGGCGGCAGATCCCACGCGCCGACAGTGACGGTCAACCGGTCGTACGGGGCCGCGACCTCGTCGCCGGACTCCCCATCGGCGCAGACCACCCGCACGTTGCCGTGGCCCGTCGCGGTGAGGGCCCGCTGCGCGTCCGCGACCACGTCCGGCTCGATGTCGATCGTGGTCACCGAACTGTGCGGGCCGACCAGGTGGGCCAGGAGCGCCGCGTCGCACGGACGCCGAGCCGGCCACGGGTATCCGTTTCCGCGTCCAGGAGCCCGTTGCCTGTACCGTCCACACGTGACCTCCCCCGTGCCCCGTGGCCTCCACTCGCTCATCCCCAACGCCACCGTCGCCCCTGACTGCATCCCAGCCCCGGGCGGTGCCGCGTGGGCCCGTGCCGCGTTGCAGGCCACCGAACCCGTGCAGGTGCCCCGGGTAGTGGTGGAGGCGACGGCGGAGATGCTCCGGATGCTCGCGCTGACGGCCACCGAGGAGCTTTCCGACGTGGCGCGGAGTCTCGCGGAACGCCTGGACGAATCCGTACGCTGAACGCTTCTGATGGAATCGACTTCTGATGGAATCGACTTCCGGCGGAATCGGCTTCTGACGGAAACGACTCCCGACGGAAACGACTCGCGACGGAAACGACTCGCGACGGAATCGGTTTCTGACGGAAACGACTTCCAGCGGAAACAACTCGCGGCGGACCCGGTATGTGAAGAAAGCAGAATTTGACGGAAAATCAGGGGCACAGGAGTCGACCGGCTCCCGTGCCCCCGTCGTCTACTGGCAGGTCGTCCGGTCCGGCCGGACCACGAGGACCACTCGCCGGGGCGCGTCGCCGACGGGCTTTTCGTACGGAAGCCCGTAACGCACCGCCAGCACGTCGAAGAACTCCCCCCTCAGGGTCCGGGTCGATGCGCTCGACCGTGCCCCGGACCTCCAGGTAGCGGTACGGCTGGTCCGGGTCATTGATCAATACCGCGTAGCTTAAGTTGATCATGCTGTGAGGATGAGTTCGGTGGCGTTGACCAGGTCGATTCGCGGGGGCGTGAGGTGGCGGGTGCCGGTGTCGT